>NZ_VMLT01000020.1:0-37843 GCF_013276815.1 Streptococcus sp. 1055
TTGAAGACACCTCATGTTATTATCATGGACAATGCTAGTTTTGATCCCAAGAACATTTTGGATGAACTCTGCATCCAAGATAAACACTTTTTCTTACCTCTACCGCCATATTCACCGGATTTGAATCCTATTGAGCAAGCTTGGGCTATCTTGAAAAAGAAAGTAACAGATTTATTAAGGGAAGTCCCAACTATTTTTGAATGTTTGGAACGCTTTTTAAAACTAAATGACTATAACAGCTATTGCCCAAGGAAAGAAAACAAAGAAACAAGCCTGTGTCGAACTTAATCTTTCTGAAAGACAAATCAATCGTCTGCTACTAGTCTATCAACAGAAAGGAAAAGAAACCTTCAGACACGGAAACAGAGAATTGGAAGATTTTTTATTTGTGTCTTAAATCAGGTCTTGCGTGACATTTTCTGCTCTCCACATACCATTGTTGATTAACAGAACACCAGAATTAAAATTATGTGTATAAAAATCATCTCTAACTGCAGCTAAGGGTATATCCGTCAAGTCCAAATCCCACAGCTCATCTATCGATTTTCTTACAACAATATCTAAATCCAAATACAGTACACGAGACTCGCTTACATACTTTGGAATAAAATACCTAAAAAAGCCGCATATGAAAGTCCCTCAAAGGGGAGACGATAACCTTTCAGAATACTACTGTCAATCTAAACATTCACAATCTCACTATTCAAAGTCTCTAGTCTTTTTTCCATCAATTGGAACCATTCTCGCGGAAGGTCATCATTAAAAACATAAAACTTAAGATTATAATAGATGAACACAAAGAGATTTTATTGTTGTTTCAACTTTATCCATATAAGCATTATCTGCACCTAAGACAATCGCTTTTTTCTCTTCTTTCACTCTTTATCTCATTTCTTTTTATTCCCATCATATGTTTCTACGTAACCATTATTTTCGCCTATTCGTTCGTAAAACCATACCAGTGGAGATTTTAGATGAAGTCCCATTACGGTTTACAATTTTTACATTACGACACGGAGTTTTACAAATCGATTTCATTTGCCAAACGTAGTTAGTAAGGCAGTTAGCTAGGCTACCTACTTTCTGCTACAACGGAAAAATCCACTAATCAATATTATTCGTGGATTTTTCCTAGTGAAGCGTTTAGGTAAGCCGATTGTTATACTACGACACGTAGTTTGACCAATCGATTCTATTTGCCAAACGTAGTTAGTGAGGCAGTTAGCTAGACCGCTCACTACCAGTTACGACGTAAAGTTTTACGAATAATATCGATTCGTAAAACTTTACTAGTGGAGCGCCTAGCCAAGTTCCATAGAAACTTGGCGTTAGTTACTTAGATTGTTACACAATCAAGTAACTTTACTGAACTACGACACTGAGTTTTACAAATCGATTCCATTTGTAAAACTCAGTTAGTGAAGCAGTTAGCTAGTTCGCTTCTTTCCCATTACGACGGAAAAGTCCACGAATCGATACCATTCGTGGATTTTTCCTAGTGAAGCGTTTAGGTAAGCCGCCATAGCGGTTACCGTCAAATGACAGCAACTTTATGTTGCTAGTCATTTGTAACGATTTACATCTTCTCTTCCAACTCTACATCTGGATACTTGTCCGCAAACCAACGGAGAGCAAAGTCATTTTCAAAGAGAAAGACTGATTGGTCGAAACGGTCTTTAGCCAAGATATTGCGGCTTGATGACATGCGTTCATCCAAGTCCTCAGGTTTAATCCAACGAACGGTCTTTTTACCCATTGGGCTCATGACCACTTCTGCATTGTACTCGCCTTCCATACGGTGCTTAAAGACTTCAAACTGAAGTTGACCAACAGCTCCCAGCATGTACTCGCCTGTTTGGTAATTCTTATAAAGCTGAATAGCTCCTTCTTGCACCAATTGCTCGATTCCCTTGTGGAAAGATTTTTGTTTCATAACGTTCTTAGCAGATACTTTCATGAAAATTTCAGGAGTAAAGGTTGGCAGCGGTTCAAACTCAAACTTGTTTTTTCCAACTGTCAAAGTGTCACCAACCTGATAAGTACCTGTATCGTAAACCCCGATGATATCACCTGCCACGGCATTGGTTACATTCTCACGACTTTCCGCCATAAACTGAGTCACATTCGACAGTTTAGCCCCCTTACCAGTACGAGGCAGGTTAACACTCATACCGCGCTCAAATTCACCAGATACGATACGGACAAAGGCAATGCGGTCACGGTGACGAGGGTCCATATTGGCTTGGATTTTAAAGACAAATCCTGAAAAATCCTTGTCGTAAGGATCCACAATTTCGCCATCTGTTTTCTTGTGTCCATGTGGTTCTGGAGCAAACTTAAGGAAAGTCTCAAGGAAGGTCTGCACACCAAAATTTGTCAAAGCCGAACCGAAGAAGACAGGTGTCAATTCTCCAGCAAGGATAGCTTCCTCTGAAAACTCATTTCCAGCTTCATTTAAAAGTTCAATATCATCTTTTACCTGCTCGTAGAAAGGATTGCTGCTAAAAAGCTTGTCCCCATCTTCTAAACTGGCAAAACGCTCATCCCCCTTATAGAGCTCCAAGCGTTGGTTATAGAGGTCATAGAGCCCTTCAAAAGCTTTCCCCATCCCGATTGGCCAGTTCATCGGATAGCTCGCAATACCCAAGACTTCTTCCAATTCTTGCAAGAGGTCCAGTGGCTCACGACCGTCACGGTCTAGCTTGTTCATAAAGGTAAAGACTGGAATACCACGGTGTTTGACAACTTCAAACAATTTCTTTGTCTGCGCCTCGATACCCTTGGCAGAGTCCACGACCATGACCGCAGCATCCACCGCCATCAAGGTACGATAGGTATCTTCTGAGAAATCCTCATGCCCTGGTGTGTCAAGGATATTCACGCGCTTGCCATCGTAGTCAAACTGCATCACAGATGAAGTAACCGAAATCCCACGTTGCTTCTCGATATCCATCCAGTCAGACTTGGCAAAAGTCCCTGTTTTCTTTCCTTTTACGGTACCAGCCTCACGAATCTCGCCCCCAAAGTAGAGCAACTGCTCAGTGATGGTTGTTTTCCCCGCGTCTGGGTGAGAGATGATGGCAAAGGTACGACGTTTCTTAATTTCTTCTTGAATATTCATAAGTCCTCTTTCTTTGATTCTCTATTTTTCTTGTTTCAATAGCTAAGAATGATTTTTACATTGGATTTTACCATTCCTTTCAACACTCCATTATATCGGATTTTAGCATTTTTTTCAATTTCTATTTCTTTTCACTTCCCCCTCCCTTATTTATAGGAAAATATGGTAAAATAGAACAGACTAAAAATCATCATTTCACGAAAGGATGTAAGATGAAAATTACGCAAGAAGAGGTAACACACGTTGCCAATCTTTCAAAATTAAAATTCTCTGAAGAAGAAACTGCTGCCTTTGCAACGACCTTGTCTAAAATTGTTGACATGGTTGAATTGCTGGGCGAAGTTGACACAACTGGTGTCGCACCTACTACGACCATGGCTGACCGCAAGACCGTACTCCGCCCTGATGTGGCTGAAGAAGGAACAGACCGTGATCGCTTGTTTAAAAACGTACCTGAAAAAGACAACTACTATATCAAGGTACCAGCTATCCTAGACGATGGAGGAGATGCCTAATGACTTTCAACAATAAAACCATTGAAGACTTGCACAATCTCCTTGTCTCTAAGGAAATTTCTGCAACAGAATTAACACAAGCTACGCTTGAAGATATCAAGTCTCGCGAGACAGCTATCAACGCTTTTGTTACCATCGCTGAAGAGCAAGCTCTTGTTCAAGCTAAAGCCATTGATGAAGCTGGAATTGACACTGATAATGTCCTTTCAGGAATTCCGCTTGCAGTAAAGGATAACATCTCTACAGACGGTATTCTCACAACCGCTGCCTCAAAAATGCTCTACAACTACGAGCCGATCTTTGATGCAACTGCGGTTGCTAATGCAAAAGCCAAGGGCATGATTGTCGTAGGAAAAACTAACATGGACGAATTTGCCATGGGTGGTTCTGGTGAGACTTCTCACTACGGAGCAACTAAAAATGCTTGGGACCACAGCAAGGTTCCTGGTGGTTCATCAAGTGGTTCAGCTGCAGCTGTAGCCTCAGGACAAGTCCCCTTGTCACTTGGTTCTGATACGGGTGGTTCCATCCGCCAACCTGCTGCCTTCAACGGGATCGTTGGTCTCAAACCAACCTACGGAACAGTTTCTCGTTTCGGTCTCATTGCCTTCGGTAGCTCATTAGACCAAATCGGACCTTTCGCACCAACTGTTAAGGAAAATGCCCTCTTGCTCAACGCTATTGCCAGCGAAGATGCTAAAGACTCTACTTCTGCTCCTGTCCGCATCGCCGACTTTACTTCAAAAATCGGCCAAGACATCAAGGGCATGAAAATTGCTTTGCCTAAGGAATACCTAGGAGAAGGAATTGATCCAGAGGTTAAGGAAACAATCTTAAACGCGGCCAAACACTTTGAAAAATTGGGTGCTATCGTCGAAGAAGTCAGCCTTCCTCACTCTAAATACGGTGTTGCCGTTTATTACATCATCGCTTCATCAGAAGCTTCATCAAACTTGCAACGTTTTGACGGTATCCGTTACGGCTACCGCGCAGAAGATGCGACTAATCTTGATGAAATCTATGTAAACAGCCGTAGCCAAGGTTTTGGTGAAGAAGTGAAACGCCGTATCATGCTGGGTACTTTCAGTCTTTCATCAGGTTACTACGATGCCTACTACAAGAAGGCTGGACAGGTCCGTACACTTATCATTCAAGATTTCGAAAAAGTCTTCGCGGATTATGATTTGATTTTGGGTCCAACTGCTCCAAGTGTTGCCTATGACTTGAATTCTCTCAACCATGACCCAGTTGCCATGTACTTAGCCGACCTATTGACCATACCTGTAAACTTGGCAGGACTGCCTGGAATTTCGATTCCTGCTGGATTCTCTCAAGGTCTACCTGTCGGACTCCAATTGATTGGTCCCAAGTACTCTGAGGAAACCATTTACCAAGCTGCTGCTGCTTTTGAAGCAACAACAGACTACCACAAACAACAACCCGAGATTTTTGGAGGTGACAACTAATGAACTTTGAAACAGTCATCGGACTTGAAGTCCACGTAGAGCTCAACACCAATTCAAAAATCTTCTCACCTACTTCTGCCCACTTCGGAAATGATCAAAATGCCAACACTAACGTGATTGACTGGTCTTTCCCAGGAGTTCTGCCAGTTCTCAATAAAGGGGTTGTCGATGCCGGAATCAAGGCTGCTCTTGCCCTCAACATGGACATCCACAAAAAGATGCACTTTGACCGCAAGAGCTACTTCTATCCTGATAACCCCAAAGCCTACCAAATTTCTCAATTTGATGAACCAATCGGATATAATGGCTGGATTGAAGTCGAACTAGAAGACGGTACGACCAAGAAAATCGGTATCGAACGTGCCCACCTAGAGGAAGACGCTGGTAAAAACACCCATGGTACAGATGGCTACTCTTATGTTGACCTCAACCGCCAAGGGGTTCCCTTGATTGAGATTGTATCTGAGGCAGATATGCGTTCTCCTGAAGAAGCCTATGCTTATCTGACAGCCCTCAAGGAAGTTATCCAGTACGCTGGCATTTCTGACGTTAAGATGGAGGAAGGTTCGATGCGTGTGGATGCCAACATCTCCCTTCGTCCTTATGGTCAAGAGAAATTCGGTACCAAGACTGAATTGAAGAACCTCAACTCCTTCTCAAACGTTCGTAAAGGTCTTGAATACGAAGTCCAACGCCAGGCTGAAATTCTTCGCTCAGGTGGTCAAATCCGCCAAGAAACACGCCGTTACGATGAAGCGAATAAAGCAACCATCCTCATGCGTGTCAAGGAAGGGGCTGCTGACTACCGCTACTTCCCAGAACCAGACCTACCCCTCTTTGAAATTTCTGACGAGTGGATTGAGGAAATGCGGACTGAGTTGCCAGAGTTTCCAAAAGAACGTCGTGCGCGTTATGTATCTGACCTTGGTTTATCAGACTACGATGCTAGTCAGTTGACTGCTAATAAAGTCACTTCTGACTTCTTTGAAAAAGCTGTTGCCCTAGGTGGTGATGCCAAACAAGTCTCTAACTGGCTCCAAGGGGAAGTCGCTCAGTTCTTGAATGCTGAAGGTAAAACACTGGAACAAATCGAATTGACACCAGAAAACTTGGTTGAAATGATTGCCATCATCGAAGACGGTACTATTTCATCTAAGATTGCCAAGAAAGTCTTTGTCCATCTAGCTAAAAATGGCGGTGGCGCGCGTGAATACGTGGAAAAAGCAGGTATGGTTCAAATTTCAGATCCAGCTATCTTGATCCCAATCATCCACCAAGTCTTTGCCGATAACGAAGCTGCTGTTACCGACTTCAAGTCAGGCAAACGTAACGCCGACAAGGCCTTTACAGGATTCCTTATGAAGGCAACCAAAGGCCAAGCCAACCCACAAGTTGCCCTTAAACTACTTGCACAGGAATTGGCGAAGTTGAAAGAAGATTAATATGTAAAAGAAACCAGCCTTGAGGTTGGTTTTTTCTCCCCTACCATCTCCCAATAACTATTTTGGCTTTATTTCCAGAAGATTTTATGGTAAAATGAAGAGTAATAATATTTATTAAAGAGGTAAAAACATGATTGAAGCAAGCAAATTGAAAGCTGGTATGACATTTGAAACTGCAGACGGAAAATTGATCCGCGTTTTGGAAGCTAGCCACCACAAACCAGGTAAAGGGAACACAATCATGCGTATGAAATTGCGTGATGTCCGTACTGGTTCTACATTTGATACAAGCTACCGTCCAGAAGAAAAATTCGAACAAGCTATTATCGAAACTGTTCCAGCTCAATACTTGTACAAAATGGATGAAACTGCCTACTTCATGAACACTGAAACTTACGACCAATACGAAATACCAGTCGTAAATGTTGAAAATGAGTTGCTTTACATCCTTGAAAACTCTGATGTGAAAATCCAATTCTACGGAACTGAAGTAATCGGTGTAACTGTACCAACTACTGTTGAATTGACAGTTGCTGAAACACAACCATCTATCAAAGGTGCTACTGTTACAGGTTCTGGTAAACCAGCAACCATGGAAACTGGACTTGTTGTCAACGTTCCAGACTTCATCGAAGCTGGACAAAAATTGATCATCAACACTGCAGAAGGAACTTACGTTTCTCGTGCCTAATCTCTAGAAAGAGGTCATTCTATGGGAATTGAAGAACAATTTGGCGAAATCGTTATCGCTCCACGTGTACTTGAAAAAATCATTGCCATCGCAACTGCTAAAGTTGATGGTGTCCACTCATTTTCAAATAAATCCGTATCTGACACCCTATCAAAACTCTCTCTTGGTCGCGGCGTCTACTTAAAAGAAAACAATGAAGAGCTAACTGCTGACATCTATCTCTATCTTGAGTACGGTGTGAAAGTACCAAAAGTAGCTATTGCTATTCAAAAAGCAGTCAAAGATGCTGTCCATGATATGGCTGATGTGGAACTTTCTGCTGTCAATATCCATGTTACAGGAATTGTTCCAGACAAAACACCTAAACCAGAGTTGAAAGATCTATTTAACGAGGACTTCCTCAATGACTAGTCCATTATTAGAATCTAGACGCGAACTTCGTAAAGGCGCTTTTCAAGCTCTTATGAGCCTTGAATTCGACACAGATATGGAAACAGCTTGTCGCTTTGCCTACACACATGACCGTGAAGATGCAGATGTGCAAATCCCAGCCTTTCTTCTAAATTTGGTTTCTGGTGTTCAAGCACAAAAAGACGAGTTGGATACACAAATCAACCAGCACCTCAAGTCAGGCTGGACAGTTGAACGTTTGACTTTGGTCGAAAAAAACTTACTACGCTTGGGTATCTTTGAAATCACATCATTTGATACACCTCAGCTGGTAGCAGTCAATGAAGCTATTGAACTCGCTAAGAATTTTTCAGATCAAAAATCAGCCCGCTTTATCAACGGACTGCTCAGCCAGTTTGTAACAGAAAAAAATGAATAATCGAAAAGGTGTTTGGTCTTCCAAGCACCTTTTACTTCGTCCTTGATACAGAGTAAGAACCACATAAAAACTAGAACTAACTGCCAGTTCTAGTTTTTGCGTATTCTGAGGTATTAGTATTTTCTAAATCGTTGATAGCGTTCTTCCAGCAACTCTTCTAGCGGTTTTTGTGAAAGTCTAGCCAGCTCAGCTTGAAGTTCTTTCTTGACACTCTTAATCAGTTCTTTACTAGAAAGTCCTATTTCAGAAATCACCTTATCCACCACGTCCATTTCTAACAGTTCATGCGAAGTGATTTTCATCAGTTCTGCTGCTTCCATGGCGCGAGTACCGTCCTTCCATAAAATGGAAGCAAATCCTTCTGGACTGAGAATGGCATAGATAGAATTTTCCAGCATCCAGACACGGTCCGCGACAGCTAGAGCCAGAGCACCGCCTGAACCACCTTCACCGATAATAATGGCGATAATAGGAACTTTCAGGTCACTCATTTCCATGAGATTGCGAGCGATAGCTTCCCCTTGACCACGTTCTTCCGCTCCGACACCAGGATAAGCACCTGCTGTATTGATAAAGGTCACAACTGGACGGCCAAATTTCTCAGCCTGTTTCATCAACCGTAGGGCCTTTCGGTAGCCTTCTGGATGTGGTTGGCCAAAATTCCGTTTGAGGTTGTCTTGCAAACTCTTGCCTTTTTGGATACCAACCACTGTTACAGCTTGGTCTCCAAGCCAACCAATACCACCAACAACTGCACCATCATCACGAAAAGAACGGTCACCATGTAATTGGATAAATTCATCAAAAATGCCTGTCGCAAAGTCCAAGGTTGTCAAGCGACTCTGCTCACGCGCTTCTCTGACTATTTTTGCAATATTCATCTAGGACTCCCTTCGTGCAATCTGACTAGGCTAGCAATCATATCTGGTAAGTCTCTTCTTTTGACAATAGCATCCACAAAGCCATGTTCTAATAGGAATTCTGCCTTTTGGAAATCCTCAGGCAAGCTTTCACGAACCGTATTTTCAATCACACGACGCCCAGCAAAACCAACCAAACTTTGTGGTTCAGCTAAAATGATATCGCCTTCCATAGCGAAAGAAGCTGTCACACCACCTGTCGTTGGATCTGTCAAAATGGTCAAGTAAAAGAGACCAGCATTTGAATGCCGTTTAACTGCTGCAGAGATCTTGGCCATCTGCATGAGACTCATGATTCCTTCCTGCATACGGGCTCCACCAGAGGCTGTGAAGAGGACAACTGGCAATTTTTCGACAGTCGCATACTCAAACAAACGAGTGATTTTTTCACCTACAACCGTACCCATAGAAGCCATGATAAAGTTGGAATCCATAATCCCAAGAGCCACAGTCTGACCTTTTATAAGAGCTGTTCCTGTCACAACGGCTTCATCCAGACCTGTTTTTTCACGCATAGTTGCTAGTTTCTTTTGATAACCAGGGAAATGCAAGGGATCCTTGCTTTCAATCCCTGTAAACAATTCCTTGAAGGTTCCCATATCAATCGTCAAAGCCAAGCGTTCTTGGGCAGAAATACGAAAGGTGTAGCTACAATGTGGACAGATACGCTCACTTCCCAGATCCTTCTGATAGATGGTATGCTTACAGCCTGGACACTGGGAAAATAATTCATCTGGAACCTCTGGCTTAGCTTGAGGTTTTTCCCTAACCGAACGATTGGGATTGATTCGAATATACTTATCTTTTTTACTAAATAGAGCCATTGATTCCCCTTTTCGGTTTAAACTCTTGAAGTCATTTTATTCTTTTTCTTGATATTTGGGTAAGAAGGTTTCCATTAAGAAGGAAGTATCGTAATCTCCAGCAATGACATTGCGATCTGAAATGAGGTCAAGCTGGAAATCTGCATTGGTCTGCACCCCTTCAATCTCTAATTCATAGAGGGCACGTTGCATTTTCATCAAGGCATCAAAACGGTTTTCACCGTGTACGATGATTTTGGCAATCATACTATCATAATAAGGCGGAATGGTATAACCTGGATAAACTGCTGAATCCACGCGCAAGCCAACTCCACCACTTGGTAGATAGAGATTAGTAATCTTACCTGGACTAGGAGCAAAGTTAAAGGCTGGATTTTCTGCATTGATACGACACTCGATAGCATGCCCTCTTAGAACAATATCTTCTTGCTTAACAGACAGAGGCTGACCTGCCGCAATGCGAATCTGTTCCTTAACGATATCCACACCTGAAACAAACTCTGTTACTGGATGCTCTACCTGAACACGAGTATTCATTTCCATGAAATAGAATTTCCCACTGGCTTCATCAAGCAGAAACTCAATGGTCCCTGCATTCTCATAGCCAACAGACTCTGCCGCTCGAACAGCAGCAGCACCGATTTCATGGCGCAACGTTTTTCCGATTGCAATTGAAGGGCTTTCTTCCAAAACCTTTTGGTTATTCCGTTGAAGAGAACAATCCCGTTCCCCCAAGTGAATCACATTCCCATGCTCATCTCCTAGGATTTGAACCTCAATGTGACGAGCTGGATAGATAACCCGTTCAATGTACATGGCACCATTGCCATAGTTGGCCTTGGCTTCACTAGAGGCCGTTTCAAAGGCTGAAACGAGGTCTTCTGGTTTTTCAACCTTACGAATCCCTTTACCACCTCCACCTGCTGAAGCCTTGAGCATAACAGGGTAGCCAATTTTTTCAGCAACAATCAAAGCTTCCTCAGAGTTATGCACTTCTCCATCTGAACCTGGAATGACTGGAACACCAGCTTTGATCATCTGAGCACGTGCATTGATTTTGTCTCCCATCATATCCATGACATGACCAGATGGGCCGATAAACTTGATACCTACTTCTTCACACATGGTCGCAAATTTGGAATTTTCACTGAGAAATCCAAAACCAGGGTGAATAGCTTCTGCCTCAGTCAAGACTGCAGCTGATAGAACTGCATTAATATTGAGATAAGACTCTGTTGCCTTGCCAGGACCAATACAAACTGCTTCATCTGCCAAAAGCGTATGAAGAGCTTCCTTATCAGCAGTTGAATAAACCGCTACCGTCGCAATCCCCAATTCACGTGCCGCACGGATAATACGAACCGCAATTTCACCACGATTGGCAATTAAAATTTTTCGAAACATGGAGAACCTCCTTAGTTCCCAATTGCAAAAGTAAGGGTACCACTGGCTGCAAGTTTGCCATCCACTTCAGCCTTTGCTTCAACCACAGCTATGGTGCCACGACGTTTTACAAAAGTCGCTGTCATAACCAATTGGTCGCCTGGTACAACTTGCTTCTTGAACTTAACCTTGTCCATACCAGCGTAAAAGACCAGTTTTCCTTTATTTTCAGGTTTTGATAACTCCAACACACCAGCAGTTTGCGCCAAGGCTTCCATAATCAGAACACCTGGCATAACTGGGTATTGAGGAAAATGACCATTAAAGAAAGGCTCGTTGATGGTCACATTTTTGATA
Source organism: Streptococcus sp. 1055 (assembly GCF_013276815.1). Lineage (NCBI taxonomy): Bacteria > Bacillati > Bacillota > Bacilli > Lactobacillales > Streptococcaceae > Streptococcus > Streptococcus sp. 1055. The sequence goes on from NZ_VMLT01000020.1 coordinate 11,549, forward strand.
GCAACAATGGTATCCTCGCTCACTTCCAAGACACGGTCCACTAGAAGCATAGGATAACGGTGGGGAAGGGCTTCTTTGATTCCTTGAATATCGATCATTTGATACGTACCAATCCTTTACCAAACTCAACCATTTCTTCGTTAGAGACGAGAATTTCCGTTACCACACCATCCTTAGGAGCTGGGATTTCATTCATGACTTTCATGGCTTCGATAATGACCAATGTTTGACCTTTTTTGACACTATCACCAACTGTAACGAAGGCAGGTTTATCTGGTCCAGCAGCCAAGTAAACCACTCCAACAAGTGGACTCTCTACAAGATTTCCCTCAGTAGCCACACTTGCTTCAGCTGGAGCTGGAACTTCTTCTGCTACAGTCTCTGCTGGAGCAGATGTAGGAGCTACTGGACTCGGTGTTGCTAGAACGGGTGCTGGAGCGACTTGAGTTGCAACTTCAGGCACAGGTCTCGCTTCATTCTTGCTAAACTGCAACTCATCCGTCCCATTTTTATAAGAAAATTCTCTCAAACTTGACTGGTCAAATTGAGTCATCAAGTCTTTAATATCGTTTAAATTCATACTTATCTATTCTCCCAACGTTTGAAAGCAAGAACTGCATTGTGGCCTCCAAAACCAAAAGTATTTGAAATAGCGTATGGAATTTCTTTCTCCAAGCCTTGTCCATAAACGACATTAGCTTCGATATAATCTGATACTTCACTTGTCCCAGCTGTCATTGGTACAAAGTTATGACGCATAGCTTCGATGGTGACGATAGCTTCTACTGCACCCGCAGCCCCCAGCAAATGTCCTGTAAAAGACTTGGTTGATGATACAGGTACTTCCTTACCAAGAACAGCTACGATAGCACCACTTTCTCCTTTTTCATTGGCAGGAGTTGACGTTCCGTGAGCATTGACATAGGCTACTTGCTCTGGAGAAATCTCAGCTTCTTCCAAGGCTAGTTTGATGGCCTTGATAGCTCCCTGACCTTCTGGATGTGGAGAAGTCATGTGGTAGGCATCACAAGTATTTCCGTAACCAACCACTTCAGCCAGGATAGTAGCTCCACGTTTTTCAGCGTGTTCAAGACTTTCTAGAACCAACATCCCTGAACCTTCACCCATAACAAACCCATTGCGATCCTTATCAAATGGGATCGAAGCACGAGTTGAATCCTCTGTAGTAGAGAGAGCTGTTAAGGCTTGGAAACCAGCGATGGCAAAAGGTGTGATAGAAGCTTCTGTTCCTCCCACCAACATCACATCTTGGAAACCAAACTTAATAGAGCGGAAGGCATCCCCAATCGCATCATTTGATGAAGAGCAGGCAGTATTGATAGATTTACAAACACCGTTTGCACCAAAACGCATGGCTACATTCCCAGAAGCCATATTTGGTAAAGCTTTTGGAAGAGTCATTGGTTTGACACGTTTGGGCCCTTTTTCATGAAGGCGAAGTACCTGATCTTCAATTTCCTTGATTCCACCAATACCAGATGCAACGATAACACCAAAACGATCCCTATTAAGAGCCTCTACATCAAGATTGGCATGATTTACAGCCTCTTGGGCTGCATACAAGGCATATAAAGAATAGTTATCAAAACGGTTGGTATCTTTTTTTACAAAGTATTTATCGAACGGAAAATCTTGGATTTCTGCCGCATTATGCACATCAAAATCACTATGATCAAATTTTGTAATGCCACCAATGCCGATTTTCCCAGTTGCTAAACTATTCCAAAATTCTTCTGGTGTATTTCCGATTGGAGATGTTACTCCATAACCTGTTACCACTACTCGATTTAGTTTCATTCTTTTCACCTCTAGCTTTCGCTACATACTTAAGCCACCATCAATGGCAACCACTTGACCAGTTAGATAATCTTGGCCTGCTAAAAATACTGTCAAATCTGCAACCTGCTCTGCCTGCCCAAATTCTTTCATCGGAATCTGAGCTAGTGTAGCTTCCTTAATCTTATCTGATAAGATAGCTGTCATATCAGACTCAATCATTCCTGGAGCAATCACATTGACTCGTATATTCCGACTAGCAACCTCACGTGCCACAGACTTGGTAAAGCCAATCAAGCCAGCCTTAGAAGCAGCATAGTTAGCTTGACCAATATTCCCCATCAAACCAACAACACTAGACATATTAATGATAGCACCTTCTCTAGCTTTCATCATCGGTTTCAAGACTGATTGTGTCATATTAAAGGCACCAGTCAGATTGACCTTGAGCACTTTTTCAAAATCTGCTTCTGTCATCTTGAGCATAAGAGTATCTTGGGTAATCCCTGCATTGTTGACCAAAACATCTACTGAACCCAGTTCTGCAATAGCTTGATCAATCATACGCTTAGCGTCTGCAAAATCTGATACATCTCCTGAAATGGGAACCACCTTGATACCATAGTTTGAAAACTCAGCGAGCAATTCTTCTGAGATTGCCCCACGACTGTTTAAGACAATGTTGGCTCCTGCTTGAGCAAACTTGTGGGCGATGGCAAGACCAATTCCACGACTCGAACCTGTAATAAAGATATTTTTATGTTCTAGTTTCATTTTTTTCCTTTCAAAACTTCTACTTATTTTAGTCTATTTTTCTAAAAGTGCTACTAAACTCGCTTGATCTTCCACATGAGCTAAGTGAGCAGTTTGATCAATTTTTTTAACAAAGCCTGACAAGACTTTCCCCGGTCCAATCTCGATAAAGTTGCTTATGCCTGCTTCTTGCATGACCCCAATACTTTCATAGAAACGAACGGGTTCCTTGACCTGACGCGTCAAGAGCTGAGCAATGTCCTCTTTTTGCATCACAGCAGCTTCTGTATTGCCGACTAGGGGACAAGTAAAATCTGAAAAACTTACCTGAGCTAGAGTTTCAGCTAGTTTCTGGCTAGCTGGCTCAAGGAGAGCGGTGTGAAAGGGACCTGACACCTTAAGAGGAATCAAGCGTTTGGCACCTGCTTCTTGCAAAAGTTCAACCGCTCGATCAACTGCAACCACTTCTCCAGCAATGACGATTTGTGCAGGTGTGTTATAGTTGGCTGGAGTAACCACTCCAAGTTCAGAAGCTTTTTGACAGGCTTCTTCAATGACCTCTACTGGCGTATTGAGAACTGCTACCATCTTGCCAGAGTCAGCAGGAGCCGCTTCTTCCATATAGGCTCCACGCTTAGCTACCAAGGCAACCGCATCTTCAAAATCCAAGGCGCCGCTTGCCACCAAGGCAGAGTATTCTCCAAGAGATAAACCAGCAACCATATCAGGCTGATAGCCCTTTTCTTGCAATAAACGGTAGATAGCAACCGAAGTCGCTAGAATGGCTGGTTGCGTATAGCGGGTCTGATTGAGTTTGTCTTCTTCCCTATCGATGAGATAACGCAAATCATAACCGAGCACCTGACTCGCTCGATCAATCGTTTCTTTGACAATAGGGTAGTGATCATAGAGATCCCGTCCCACCCCTAGATACTGGGCACCTTGACCAGCAAATAAAAAGGCTGTTTTAGTCATTTCTTACAACTCCTGCCCAGCGAGAGGCTTCTTCTTGAATTTTCTTAGCTGCTCCGTAATACAAATCTTTTAGGATTTCTTCAGCTGTTTCTTCTTTAGAAACAAGCCCTGCGATTTGACCTGCCATGACAGAGCCACCATCCACATCACCGTGAACAACTGCTTTGGCTAGGGCGCCTGCTCCCATTTGTTCAAAGATTTCTAAATCAGGATCTTCCTGCTTAAAGGCATCTTTTTCAGCCAGTTCAAAATCTCTAGTCAACTGATTTTTAATAGCACGAACAGCATGACCAAAGTGCTGAGCTGAAATCGTAGTATCAATATCCCTTGCTTTTAAAATTTTCTCCTTGTAGTTTGGATGGGCATTCGACTCTTTTGCAACTACAAACCGTGTCCCCACCTGTACAGCCTCTGCACCTAGCATAAAGCCAGCCGCAGCACCTTCACCATCCGCAATTCCTCCTGCAGCAATAACAGGAATAGATACAGCTGTGGCTACCTGTCGCACCAAGGTCATGGTTGTTAATTTACCGATATGCCCCCCAGCTTCCATTCCTTCTGCAATAACAGCGTCTGCACCGATTTTTTCCATGCGTTTAGCTAAAGCAACACTAGGAACGACAGGAATAACTGTAATCCCTGCTTCATGGAAACGTTCCATGTATTTACCAGGATTTCCTGCACCTGTTGTCACTACCTTAACACCTTCCTCGATAACGAGATCTACAATATCTTCCACAAAGGGAGACAAGAGCATGATGTTGACACCAAAAGGTTTATCCGTCAATGATTTGATTTTATCAATATTTGCCTTGACAACTTCTTTCGGGGCATTCCCCCCACCGATAATCCCTAGTCCTCCAGCTTTAGAAACAGCCCCTGCTAAATCACCATCAGCAACCCAAGCCATTCCTCCTTGAAAGATAGGATAATCAATGTTCAATAATTCTGTAATACGCGTTTTCATAGTGCCTCCATCGTTTCTTGCTTACGTAATAGTTCGATACTGTCATAATTTGACAATCAAACTATTGCCTAAACAAGAGGGAGCGGGTTTCCCTACTCCTTCTATCTATATTCTGCTTATACTCTTCGAAAATCAAATTCAAACCACGTCAGCGTCACCTTGCCGTACTCAAGTACAGCCTGCGGCTAGCTTCCTAGTTTGCTCTTTGATTTTCATTGAGTATTATTTTGTTTGCTCTTCAACGTAGGCAACCAAGTCACCAACTGTTTTCAAGTCATCTTCTGCTTCGATTTGGATATCAAAAGCATCTTCGATTTCTGAGATTACTTGGAACAAGTCCAATGAATCAGCGTCCAAATCATCAAAAGTTGATTCAAGTGTTACTTCTGATGCATCTTTTCCAAGTTCTTCAACGATAATTTCTTGTACTTTTTCAAATACTGCCATGATAGGACTCCTTTAAAATAAATAGTTTTTTATAACAATGTGTTCACCACATGATTACCTAAATTGTAAGAATGAGCGTGCCCCAGGTCAAGCCTCCACCGAAGCCTGATAGCAGAACAGTCTGACTACCATCTAAAGGGATGAGGCCTTGTTCTACACACTCTGAAAGTAAAATCGGGATACTGGCTGCACTGGTATTGCCATATTCCATCATATTGGCTGGAAGTTTGTCTCGGTCAACACCAATTTTTCTAGCCATCTTATCCAAAATACGGATATTAGCCTGATGCAATAGCAGATAATCCAAGTCTGTCGCCTCTATAGGAGATTCTTCAATAGTCTGCTTGATAGACTTGGATACATCTCGAATGGCAAAATCAAAGACTGCGCGTCCATCCATCTTCAAAAATGAATCTGCACTTTCTTGATCTGAAAATGGAGAATGCAAACCTGAATGCCCATAAGTTAAACACTCACTGCGACTTCCATCGCTATTGAGACTCTCAGCTAAGAAATTCTCTTGCTCGCTAGCTTCTAACAAGACACCACCAGCACCATCTCCAAACAACACAGCTGTTGATCGATCCGACCAATCGACTGCCTTAGAGAGGGTTTCACTACCAATCACCAAGCCTTTTTGAAAGCGACTAGAAGCGATAAACTTTTCAGCAGTTGAAAGAGCAAATACAAATCCACTGCAAGCCGCGGTTAAGTCAAAAGCAAAGGCTTTATTAGCACCAATATTAGCTTGAACACGAGCAGCTGTAGAGGGCATCATCGAATCTGGAGTAATGGTAGCTAGGATGATAAAATCCAGTTCCTCTCCTATTATTCCAGCTTTTGCCATCAGTTTCTTAGCAACTTCCGTAGCCAAATCACTGGTAGATTCTGTTCTTGAAATATGCCTTTGTCGTATTCCCGTTCGACTTGAAATCCACTCATCATTGGTATCCATAATCTGAGCCAAGTCGTGATTTGTAACCACTTGCTCTGGCACATAATGAGCAACCTGGCTTATTTTTGCAAAAGCCATTATTTCAAATCCTCCAAAAATTGGTAAAGATTAGTCAACCCTTTGCTCATAACATCAATTTCTTCCTCGCTCATGCCATCAATAATTTTTTCTACCATGGCCTTGTGGAAGCGTTTATGCAGTCTATGGATCAAGCGCCCCTTCTTTGTCAAATGCAGATGCACCACACGACGATCCTGTTCTGACCGAACTCGCTCAATGTATCCCTTACGCTCTAAATTGTTCAAACTTGTCGTAACAGTTCCAAGAGTTACCATCAACTCTTTTGACACTTGACTTGGAGTCACATCTGGAGCCTTACCGATGACATCAATCGTATGCATTTCTTTGATGGAGATATCCTTAAAACGACTACCTCTCAAGTTCACTTCCTCAATTACAAGGACATTGTTAAATATAGATGTTAAATATTCATTGATTCGTTGGTAGTCCATTTTTCATATCCCTCCTTCTTCAAAAAACTTTTACAATCAAAACATTTGACAGAAAGAATTATATCAAAATTCAAAGAATGATGCAAGTATTTTTTATTTTCCTGTAAATTTAGGTCTTCTTCTCTCCGAATGAGCTCGCACTCCTTCTTTGAAATCCTCTGTTTGAGCTAAGGATTTCTGTAGGTTCAGTTCTAAAGTAGCGTAACCCTGCCAGTCTTTAAACTGGCTCTCCCAAACCAACTTCTTAATGGCAGCATAGGAATTACTTGAAGCACGTCTTAATTTTTTAAGAAGCTGTTCTCTCGTCTTTTCAAGTTTTTCAGCTTCAGAAACGCGGTAAACCAACCCCCATTCTAGGGCTTTTTCTGCCGTTAAAGCCTCTCCTGTCATAGCTAATTGAGCAGCACGCGTCACACCGATACTGCGGCTCAAGAGATGAATTCCCCCTGCATCTGGAGCCAAACCAACACCAACAAAGGCTTGGATAAACTTAGCCTTATCCGTCGCCAAACAGAAATCTGCCGCAACAGCCATATTCGCTGCGGCACCTGCAACAGCACCGTCAACTTCCATTAAAACAGGTTTGGCTATTTGCTTGATTTTATAAGAAATCGTATTGACCAACTCTGCGATTTTTGTCAATGATGGAATATCATCCTCATCCACTGCCCGCTTCATCTCTACCAAATCTCCCCCAACTGAGAAGACCTTTCCATTGGCATTGATTAAGATAAAATGCACAGCTGGATTTTCTTCTGCCAGAGTCAAGGCTTCTAAGATCTCCTCACACATGGGAATATGGAAACCATTAGCGACATCAGGACGGTTTAAAGTAATAATTGCCAAATCCTCTTCAAGCTGATAAATAATATGTTCCATCAGGGCTCCTTTTTATTTTATAAGCAGTTTATACTCTTCGAAAATCTCTTCAAACCGCGTCAGCTTCCATCTGCATCCTCAAAACAGTATTTTGAGCTGACTTCNNGCAGTGCTTTGAGCTGACTACGGCTAGCTTCCTAGTTTGCTCTTTGATTTTCATTGAGTATTGAATTATTTTATTTGCAAAGTATATCTTTTTCAGGAGCAGAAAGCAAGAAAAAATTGACTGAAAGTGTCTCAGCCGATTGGAAAGGCTCGCTTTATCCTATAAAGCATCTTATTTTCTTCATTGAAAAAAGCCTTTCTTTCTGCTATAATCGTATATTACCTTTTGCAACTTTCTTTTTACCAATTTACAGCTCCTAAACCCTTGATATTACTGAGTTTTTAAAAAATCACATTTCAATAGATATCATTAAAAGTTCTTAAAAATTCTCAAAAAGTCCACAAAAAAAGCCCTCAAAAAGGGCAATAAATAATGAGTTCAGCAGGCAAGAAACTAGCACAATCAAACGTGCTTTTTTTATTGCTGATAGGTATATTATACCATGAAGTACGTACTTTATGACGTTATACCTGTAATTCTTCTCTGATCGCTTTTTGTAGTAGCTGACTGAAATTGATTTTATTTTCTTTACCAACTTCAACCAACCAACTAGGTAGGGTTACAGTCTTATTGACAATCTTAGAACGTTCGCGCTCTCTAACTAGTTCCGTATCTACTGAGATAGCTTGCAGAATATCCTCATCACTGCCAAGTTGACTAGCCAAAGCCTTAAAACTTGAAGGTCCTGGAAACTCTTTGCCTTCATCTTCAAACATGATTGTATAAATTTCTAGCACCTCACGGGCCTTATAAATTGCCTCGTTTAAGGTGTCAGCCTCGCTAACTGCTCCTTGAAAATCAGGGAACGTGATTGTATAACCGCCGTTTTCTGTATCCACTTCAAATAGTGCCAAGTAAGTGTATTTCATAATCTGATAATAACCAATGACCGCCCCAATATAGGGGAGGGAGCTTTTTTACTCCCCTTCCAATACTTTCAAAATCTTGCCAAGTGTTCCAGGTCTATAATCGTTTTCTTTTGGTTTAGGTATCGTGACCGTTCTTCCATCTGGATGTTTCCAAACTTCATGCGAACCTTTACCAAAAGCTGTTTTGATAAACCCTTTTTTCTTAGCGAGTTTCTTTAGTTCTCTTTCGGTCATCGGTTTCTCCTTTCCGTATCTTTAATTATATTATACACTTGTTTGAAATATTTGTCAATGTGTAACACGTATTTTTTACACTTGTTTTTATAACCTCACAAAAGCCCCCAGATTCGTTTCTAAGGGCTTGTAGTTTGTCCGTGGTGTTTTAAACAAAGCAAAAGAAAGGGTAGGAGCTTAATTTCTTCCCCTAAATTTCTTCATTTTTCAAAACTAATCATTTTTCTGGTAAATTGGCCAGTTTTTACCCCCTTTTTGTCTGGAGGTCTCCGACTTGGAAAAAGTTCCCTTCACCGGTTCCCAGAGGCTTCAAAAAATTTTTTTCAACGTGGGGGGAGTGTCAATATCCTTTCAGTTCTATAAATCTTTTAGCGATTGCTTTTCTTCGACTATTTATATAACGAGTAGTTTTATTTAGTTTCTCTGCCACGTCTTCCCAAGTCGCACCAGCTTCTAAATATCTCATTTTAAAAATTACTAGATCACTTTCAATTAAGTTTTCCATCAAGGTATCTACAACTAGTTTGAAGCCTTCTAAATATCTTAGTGTTTGGTCTTCTTCAATTCTAATAATTGTCGTTTCAGTAGGACTAGATACTGTCTTGCCTTTCCCACCAGTATAATCTTCAGTGCTATGTTTCTTATTATGTATCAGTTCCTGTCTTCTCAAATAAATTTTATTAGCAAGCGTTCTATATCGTCCTAACTCAATATCTATCCCGTCCAGGTCTCTGTTACTCAACTCGTACATAGGCAAGTACCTCCACTTAAATTTAAAAAATTTTTTATCTTTCAATTTGTCAAATTGTAAATTCTGTCAAACTGACAAAAAGCGCTAAAAGCCTTCCAACACTCCACTTACCAGGTATCATTGTTTTAAGTTTGACAACTATTCAATATGACAATTTAAAGAAGTATCCCTCTAATTTATTCCCCAGTTTCTCTTATCTTACATTCTGTGAAACTCACCCCATTCTATAACTTACTGATATACATGGCTTCCAAGCCTATACTCTATTTTAGTTTATGCTTTCTTCATTTTGTGAAACTAATTTACTAAAATTAAAAACAAGGCCATTTTTGATATAGCTATCAATTTCTTGATATTCAAATCAGCCTTGTTTCTAATGAACTACTCTTTACCTAAATACTCTTTAATCTTACGATATTCCTTAGAAAAATTCATATGCCCACTGACATCAGGATTTAAGAACGGAAGGATGCTTGTTGGATTTACTTCTGTCCGATATACTTCAAGAGAATGCTCCTGAGTTATTTCTCCAACTACGCCTTTATGTATTTCTTCTACATCTTTCTTTAGTGCTTGAATTTCATCGTAGGCATCTAAAATTATACTAAGTTTCTTCTGGTAACGTTTATAGATTTTCTTTTCTTCAGCTCTTCGCTTAGTCTCTTTAAAGATATATTCAAATATCGCTGCCTTTGCCTCCCAGAAATAAGTATCATACTCTTTCTCTAAAAGATTGATTGATTCACTCATTTTAGCAATTTGTTCTAAGGAAGTAGCATTATCCTCAAAAAAAGAATCAATATTATCAAATAAAACCTTCTTCTCTCCAGTAATTGTTTTTCTTTTTTCTTCCAACTTTGTTCTTGCTTTTGCAATCTTATCTTTTTTATCATCAAGATTTTCTAATATTGATAATACTTCTCTAATATCCATCCCCTATCTCCTAATTCCATTTTATAAAGAAAGCGCAAGCCGTTTCAATTTTCTTCACAACGAAACGAGTATAAAGCATTAAACTCATTCCATAAATAACGGATTCACTTACCCAACGTAAGCTATTTTTATTTCTTTCAAATAAAGTAGCGAAATTGTACAAATCCCCAACGAAAGCAACTTTATCGCCTTTTACTCCTAGTACTTCATCAGACACAACAATAACATCATCAACGTATAAGTTTTCTGAGTATCGTTCTTTCTTGTTAATTTTTAAAATATAATTTCCATCACTAGATTTCTCTTTATCTAAAAACTTAAATAGCGACTGACTTAATACAAGAGTATTATGACGTTCAGGATTCAAATCGTTTATGGTGTCTTTCAATTCGTCAAAATTAGAAACATTTTTTTCAGGTGCTTCTTTTAGAATTTTTCCAATTTCAATATTACGTGTTTTACGACAAAGACGGGTAATTTTGTTACTTAAGAAGTCTAATATATTATATTCTCCATCATCAACTTGTTCAGACGATAAGGGGATACGGCCTGAAAATGTCTTGTGTTCGAACTTAGTTCTAATCTGTTTTTTTCTAAGTTCTACAATTTCACTTTCTCTAAACTCTTCCGATTCAAGTTCTGATAGATGTTCATCGTCAAAACCTACAGTTTCATATGTTCCACCAGTACCCGTATACTCAATCACATTAACAAGATCCACTAGTTCTTTTCCTTCTTCAGGAACGTCATAGATACTTGTTATATCTTGTGATAATATTAAACCTGTTTTTGAATTTTTATCATCGATACTCATTCCTCTACTTCTTACATACTTTTCTACCAAACTAAATTTTTTAGCCATTTTATACTCCTTTATCTTATTTTTTAGATTATCTGCCTATTTTTTTTATTTTTTGTTCAAATTTCTCTTTTATTTTTTCCTCTACTGGTTTTATGTGAGGAATTGCTTTGCTGCGTCCCCCATTTCTTAATACATGTCCATGTTCTAATAAATGAGTTAATCTATATGTTGGATCTGCATTGCATTATAGATTACAAAAGAACCTTTAGAATTTTTCTTAAAGCGCCAATTTTTCGCATATTTCCCATATCTTTTAGGACTTGTTTGTTTCAATTCATTCACTGCTTCATTTGTAACCTCTTCAGCAATTAAATCTATCTGTTCTTCAACTTCTTCAGAATAAGCTTCCAAAGTTTTAGCAATTTCATTTGCTAAATCACTCGTTAAACTCATTTTACCCTCCTTTATCTCTTTATTGCTCCTCGTTGTTTATAATTTTTTCTAAAGTTCTTAGCTCTTAGCTTTTCTTTTAGAACTCTACGAGCTTTTAAAATCATTTTTTCTAACTGTTGATTTTGTGTTTTCGTCAGCATATTTTTCTAGTATTTCATGGTTCCCACTTTCTAAACTGCTATCTTCATTTTTACATTTTGAAAATATTTTCTGTCTTTTTTCCGGATCAATAGAAAACTTACTAGCTACCACATACCCTAATGAAGTATCTACCGTCATCTTCTTCACCTCCTTTCTTCTCAAGCAAAAAAGGGCATACCACTAGCATCATATGCTTACGGTATGCCCCTGAGTTGTTCTCAATAGACTTATTTTTTAGTTTCTTTTTTGACTAGATGAGTAAATTTCCCATCTGAGTAGACTAAAGTTATCTCTCCAAATCTTGGAACTTTTTCTATCTCTATTATACCACATTTTTCGTAGACAATAAAGCCTTTTTCTGTTGAAAATTTCATTTCATCCATATCTATTAACCTTTCTCTCCTCTCACTGTATTAATCGTATATCGCTTATCTTTGATTGTGAAAGCCTTAAAAGTGTTCCCCTCTAAACCTTTCAAAATTCTACTTGAGTTTCTAGCATTATAAACAGTCCGCAGTTCACTACTATCTAGGTTCGTGTTGAAAATCGTAGTTTCTCGATTATTGATAATATCAAACAAGAAATCCTGTTCCCAATCGCTCTTAGGTGTTACCGTCCCATTTTTTGCCCCCAGGTCATCGATAATTAGAAAATCAACATCAACAAGCTTTTTAACCGCCTCATATTCTGTTAAGTTTGCATTTCTTCCATAAGCCCAGCCTTCTTTTATCTGCTTGATAATCTCGGTTAAGCTAACAAATAAAACACTCTTAGGATCGTTCTTCTCTCTGAAACTCTCATTGATTTCTTTGGCCAGGGCAAGCGATAAATGACTTTTTCCTATTCCTGTGCTACCGCTGATTAAAGTATTTCCCGTCATACCTGCAAGGTATTTCTGGGCTTGACCCTTTACAAACTCTAACATCTGACCTTCCTCTGTAGTCTTAACAAAGAAATTATCAAATGTCGCTCCCTTTAACTCTTTAGGAATTGTACTATCACGCATTAATACATCATAAGTTTTAAAATATGTTTGTCTATCATCAAACCGCTGTAATAGGTCTTTCTCTTTTTGTTTAATATCCCCCTTCACACACTTCGGGCAAAATGATTGTATTTTTCTTTCTGAACTCCCTACTACAGGTATAGAAATTTCCCAGTAATTTACCTGATGAATATCACAAACTTTATCCGATATTTTTCTGTTATTGAACTCTTTAAATTGTTCCTTCATCCTTGCAACTCCTAAAATGGTAGATCTGGGAAGTTATCTTCTGACTTCCCTTTTATGGTTTTAGGCTTTTGATTCAAATAACCGTCAAACTTAGATCCGAAAAGTGTTTCAGGTCTCAGATATTTAGAAAATTCAGGACTATCCTTCCATTCTGCCGTTTTAATATCTATTACCTGTTTAAAATCTTCAAGTGTATAGCCTTCTTTGAATCGTGCTAATAAAAGCCTTTTTGTCTTATCAACAAACTTATACCTCTTATTAGCTACTTGATTCAGATAAACAATAGGAATCCAAAGTTCTTTATATTTTGTTTTCTCTAAATCTTTTATAGCTGTTTCTTCAAGCCAAGTAGGAAAATTGTAGTCGGGATTTCCCGACAATATATTATCTAAATATAAATTATTACTCTTACTATTAACTCTATTCTCTTTCTCTATCTCTGTTGGACGTGAGTTGGAAATAGTCTTTTTATTTTGGACATTATCCAATTTTGGTAAATCTTGACTGTTTTTTCTTTGTTCTCGCTTGTATTTTGCCCAGTTTGTTTCACTCTCAACCATGGCTTTTGCTTGTGATAATGTAGCATGTCCATCATCGTCTATCTGAATCAGTCCGCATTTTGTAAAATATGCAACTGTCATATTTATATCATCCTCGGACACATCCAATTTTAAAGCTAGCTCCTGTATCAAATTATCAAAATACCCCTCATAGTACAAAATACAATCATCTTCTAAACTTTCCAACATAAGACGGATATAAATCACTGTCATAGTGTAGCCACCAGGCATATTTTTAAGTCGTTTAATAAAAAGATTATCAAAAAACTTCTTATCAACTTTTAACCAAAAATATATTTTAGTCTTTGCCATCATCTACCCCCAAAAACTTTAAAACATCTGAGATTTTATAATACGCTTTTCTAGTATCTTCAATAGGCGGTATATACTGCGGTAGTCCTGCACCTTCCCATTTCGTCAAGGTTTTATCTCCTATGCCCAGTTCTTCCTTTAATTCCACCTTGCTGATTAAATCTAATCTTTTTTGAGGTACTTTCTCATGACTTTTTAAATACCGTTCCACTGCTTCCAAAATCTTAGACTTTAAATCTTCAATCATTTTTTCAAACATCTTAGTACCCCCATGGCTTAACCCCTGCAAGCTGAATATAACGCCCATAATCGGGGGTTAAACTCTCGTTAGGTGTTTCTATCGTCTGTTGGTTTTCTCGCTCTATTTTGGCGCTTTTTTCGCGGTCTAGGTGGTTTAGATAGATTAGTAAACCAATAGCTACCACAATAAAGATAACCGCCTGTATGTTGGTTAAATCTAACTCATTCATGTTTTATCCCCTTTCTATAGTCATTAGCCTGTTGAGTATGTTCTGAAATGAGTTGGTTCATAGCTTGGATTACTGTATTTAGTAAAGCTGATGATTGTTTACTGTCTTCCATACTAGCCATTTCTAAGACTAGTAGAGTATCAGTTAACTGACAACAAAGCCCCTCATAATCTACTAGAACATCATTTGTATTTACTGTCATATTATTTCCTTTTCTTTTGCCTTTTCTTATACAGGTTTCCACCCACTCCAAACGCTGGGCGATTGCCCCAAGTTGGCGAACGCTTGTAGCGGTGTTTCGTGAGTAATTACCCATCTTTCAGCTAAACAAGGCCTTAGAATCACCCTGTCAGCGCTTGATTTCAAAACCTTTTCTAATTGCTTGCCTGCTCTTCGGTTTTTCGTTTGTATTTGATAAAATAGCTGTTTTCTGCTATAATCGGAGCATAGAAAAAATTTCTATATCCTTAATCTTGTCGCTTGCTCTCCTCGGTCAAAATTTGAGCAAGTGATTTTTTTATTTTCTTTTTGCATGATTACTACCTGACTTTGGTTTATAAAGCAAGTCTTTACTTTCGATAAGATCCAGAATCCAGCTGAATCCCTGCTCCACCGTTTCAAGAAATGCGCCCAGGTCTTCACTTTCTAAGTCCTCATAGTTCATACAAAGATATTCGGCTAGTTGTCTGTCTTTCTCAACTAGCTTTTTAAAATCCTTGGGATACTTGGGAATTTCTAAACCCTTGGCATTTGTAACTGTCTTAAATTCATTTTCCATTTTCTATATTCCTATGCTTTAAAAATTAATTCCTTAATTTCTGAATATCCCCTATTCAAGTTAATCATAGCTATTGCCATATCTTCCAAACGTTGGTAGTTTGTCAGTTCTGCACTTGTCAAACCATCAATGCCGTTCTTACTTTCTCGCTCCTTCATGAGTTGCGCTTTATTCTTCCCTGTCACTCCCTTTAGTAGTAAGTTTGTAAGGGTACTATAGGCATGCTTAGGTGCTTTCTCCCATGTTTGAATAGCTTCAGTTAAACTTTTACGCTTTGGCTTTTCCAGTTCTCTTTGAAGATAGCGTTTAGAAAGTTCATCACGCATTTCAAAAAAGGCTTTGACTAGGTTCATTTTGAATTGCCGTACAGGTTCGGTATTCTTTAGATAAGTGATCAGCAAGGTAGCCTGTTGCTCGTTCAAGCGATAGATTTTCATCGGTCTCCCTCGTCCGTCTAATTTACGCATTTCAAATGCGATAATTCCATAGTTTTCAAAATCAGCTTTATGCTTTCTCAAAAGTTCTTGTATTGTGTGATGAGTAACTTCAGCACATTCAGCGATGATTTCGCTCGTAGTATACGGCTCTTTCTTGCCGTCCATGTAAACCAGTTCCATTGGTTCACTCCTTTCTTCTTTTGTCAGTGCTTGCCACCTAAAACAGTACCAAGGTAAAGCATTAAAGTAGGGTAAAATCGGAGAATATGAACCCCTACAAACCCTTGATACTGCTATAGGTAGCAAGCAAATATTTAGCTAGATCCGTTTATCAATCTCCAATGGTAAAGCACCACATGAGAAATCTGTAAATGTAGAGTAGTATTGCGATTAGTTCGCTCCTTTCTAATCTTTCGTATCTAAAAATTCATCCAGCGTAACACCCAAGTAACTAGATACTTTTTTCAATGTATCAAGACTTGGATTCTTTGCACGTTCATAGTACAAAGCCGTCAAAGTGCTTTTTGAAATTCCTGTAGCTTCTGCAACATCAGCAGTTTTCTTACGTTGCTTTGCTAATAACAATCTCATGTTATTTTTCATTTTTTACCTCACTTTTTAGAAATTTCACCACATTAGATTGAAAAACATTTTTTATGGTGTACTTTTTGTTCAACCTATTGTTAACAAAAACATTATATTGCACTTTTTATTCAATGTCAATACTTTTTTTATAAAATGTTGAAATTATTTTGCAACATTGCAAATAAACGTGGTAAAATACTCTTGAAAGGTATTTGTTTGATATGGATAATAAGTTAAAAAAATTGAGGTTAAATAAAGAATTTAACGGTAAAGTAGGAATGACCCAGCAAGAAATAGCTGATGAAATAGGAGTTACAAAAAGAACTTACATTTATTGGGAAAAAGGTGAACGTCAAATTAAACCAGAAAAAGCCCAGCAACTTGCTGACTTCTTTGGGGTAAGTGTCGCAACTCTTTTAGGCCATGATAAAATATCTCCCGAAGAAATGACTACTAAATTACAAGATTTTTTTAAAAATCTTGATATGAATGAATTAAATAACATTAAACCTAATTATGATTTACTAAAAAAGGTTCAATCAGCATATGAGAACATTGAAAAACATATAAATAATCCTAAAAAATACGAGAATTTCGGCAAAGGCTTAGTGAATTTTAATCAAAGCTACATGCTGACTATAGAAAAGTTAATAATAAATGATGCTGAAATTGGTACAAATTTTGCAGATATTTTAATCAACTATATTTCTTTAAATGATTATGATAAAAAAATAGCTTTTGATTTAGTAAAAAAACTATCTGAAAGAAACGACGAAAAGGAGTAAATGGACTACACTACGTTGTCCTTCAGGTAACTTTGAAAGAAAAATTTTTCGGTACTGGATCAGGAAACTTGACAGAATTAGAAAACGTCATTAACACCCAAGTAGCAAAAGGCTACCGCCTGCATACCATCACAACCGCCAATGGTGGAAGCAAAGGACTAGGCGGTGGTGACCGTATTCAAGCCACAATGGTATTTGAAAAAATTCTATAAAGCTCCCCCATATTCGCCAATAGCACCCCTATTTCCAAGGTCTATTGTGCAAAAACAGGGGAAATTGAAGAATAGAAAGCCGATTTTACCCAACAAAACGAAGTAAAGAAAAATCAATTATTTTGAACAAAAGTGTTGACTAACATTTAAAATTATCATACAATGAAGGTACTTAAGAGAATAGCGCCCGATAATTCTCAGTGAAACGGGATAGCGAAAAAAGCGCCTTCTATGTATTTAGGAGGTGCCTTTTTTTGTCCAAACCATTCAAGACTATACAAGAACAAATAGAGTTATTACATAAACGGGGGCTTGTAATATTTTACTGATCCACACAACAATTATATACAAGGTGCTAATTTCTCGGAAATTACTTATACATATTTCTATGATAAGGAAATCAAATACACCTTCCTAAAAGCTATCTTAGAAGCTGAGAAACACATAAAATCTATATTAGCTTATGTTTTTTCCGAGACTTACCCTACTACTCCTTATTTTTACTTAGATTACCAAAACTACGACTACAAGAAAAACAAGAGGACTGTCCCTTTTGTGATTCGTCAAATCGTAAAAATCATTGATAAACATAAATCAAGCCGAAAAAGCAATAGCATACAACACTATTTCAATAAACATAGCGACGTCCCTTTCTGGGTAATCGTGGATTACTTGACTTTTGGAGATATACTCGCAATTTTAAAGAGTTTGCCACTTTCCCTACAAGATAGAATTGCAAAGAAGTCTTACAGTTTTATTAGTGAACACTGCACTATTAAGAAAACTTTTACTAGGGATATGCTGATTTCCTTTGTTGAAAACCTAGCAGAAACTAGAAATGTTTGCGCTCACGATAACCGCTTATATGGTTTCAAGTGTAGAAATAGCTTGAAATACTATCCTGATTTACACGACAAGCACAATATAAAGAATACAGACGCAAAAAGTAGTCCTTACCATACCATGATTGCGTTACAATGTTTCCTAAGCGCTAATGAGTATGCTAAACTACATAATACGCTCCTATCACGATTTAAAGACTTCTCTAAACATTTACATACACTCTCTATTGATTTCTTTTTAAACGAACTAGGCTTCCCTCCTAATTGGCAACAATCAAATAAACTCGTTCATTAAACAAGCCCATATAAGCCCCATATCCGCCTTGTTTTCTATTCTGGTACAACTTGCCGTCTGACTACTTAAAATCGAAAATAGGGGCATTCTCGTAGCTCCTCGCATGGTATAAACTCAAAACCTTTTCTAATTGCTTGCCTGCTGATGAAAAAGGAGTTAAAACCATGAAAATTACACAACACACAAAAAAAGACGGATCTACAGTTTATCGCTCCAGCGTCTATCTTGGCATCGATACCGTAACGGGTAAGAAAGTCAAGACGACTATATCAGGGCGAACCAAGAGAGAACTCAAAGCCAAAGCACTACAGGCTCAAATAGACTTTGAAAAAGGAGGGTCTACAGTATACAAGGCTGCCACTCTATTGACCTATGGAGAACTGGTTGAAAGCTGGTGGGACAGTTACCGTCACACCGTAAAGCCTAACACAATGGTAGTCTATAAAGGTATGCTGAAAAATTATCTTTTGCCAGCCTTTGGATCTTACAAGCTGGACAAACTCACACCCCCAATTATTCAGAAAGTTGTCAACGATTGGGCGCAAGCATATAACAGCGGTTACGGCTACAAAAATTATAGCTTACTACATTCAACCAATAAACGTATTTTACAGTATGGTGTAGTCCTTCAAGCCCTGCCCTCAAATCCTGCAAGGGATACCATCGTACCACGCAAAGCCAAAAATACACCAACAAAAATCAAGTATCTAAACGATACGGATTTAAAAAAATTCCTCGATTACCTGGACGGTTTGGACAATACCTATAAAAATTTTTACGATACCGTGCTATATAAAACTCTACTCGCCACTGGTTTACGGATTGGGGAATGTCTAGCCCTCAAATGGTCAGATATTGACTTACAAGACGGGACTATCTCAGTAACAAAGACTCTAAACCTTTTAGGAACGCTAAACAGCCCCAAAAGTAAAAGCGCCATCCGAACGCTTGACCTTGACAAAAAAACTCTACTCATGCTTAGACTTTACAAAGCAAGACAAGCAGAAAACGGGCGGACTATTGGTATCAGCTACCAAAAAGTATTCCCTAATAGTTTTGACGAATACAAAAAAACTAACCGCCTGCAATACCGCTTAAAAGAGCACTTGAAAAAAGCTGACTGCCCAAGCCTAGGTTTTCACGCATTCCGCCATACCCACGCTAGTATCTTGTTAAACGCTGGACTAGGTTATAAAGATATTCAAACTAGGTTAGGTCATTCAAAAATCTCCATGACCATGGATATATACAGCCACCTATCTGAAACGAACCAAAAAAAGACCGCTGCAGTGTTTGAAATGGCTCTTGAAAAGTTAAAAAGTTCCTAAAAAGTTCTTAAAACAAAATATAGAGTATTAAAAAAAGCTGTCATATTGGCATATATTCATTTTTCTGCTATAATCGTATAAAATACTTACTTTAGGAGTTCTTATGAAAGTTGTTAAATTTGGAGGTAGCTCTCTTGCCTCTGCTAGTCAATTAGAAAAAGTTTTAAACATCGTCAAAAGCGATCCAGAGCGTCGTTTTGTAGTTGTTTCTGCACCAGGAAAACGCAATGCTGAAGATACTAAGGTTACGGATGCCTTGATTAAATACTACCGCGATTATGTTGCTGGTAACGATATTAGCAAGAGCCAAAACTGGATTATCGACCGCTATGCTGCTATGGTTAGTGAACTAGGTCTTAAACCAGCTGTGCTAGAAAAAATTTCAAAAAGTATTCGTGCCTTGGCCACTCTTCCTATTGATGAAAATGAATTTCTCTACGATACTTTCCTAGCAGCCGGTGAAAATAACAATGCCAAATTGATTGCTGCCTACTTTAACCAAAATGGTATCGATGCACGCTATATGCACCCTAGAGAAGCTGGGATTGTGGTCACAAGTGAACCTGGTCACGCTCGCATCATTCCATCAAGTTATGACAAGATTGAAGAATTGACAAATGCAAATGAAGTTCTTGTCATTCCTGGTTTCTTTGGAGTTACCAAGGAAAATCAAATCTGTACTTTCTCACGTGGAGGTTCTGATATTACAGGTTCTATCATTGCTGCAGGTGTAAAAGCCGACCTCTATGAAAACTTTACGGACGTTGATGGTATCTTTGCAGCCCACCCTGGTATTATCCACCAACCACACTCGATCCCTGAGTTGACCTACCGTGAAATGCGTGAGTTGGCCTATGCAGGATTCTCAGTTCTTCATGACGAAGCTCTTCTTCCTGCCTACCGTGGAAAAATCCCTCTGGTTATCAAGAATACCAATAACCCTGACCACCCAGGTACTCGTATCGTTCTAAAACACAGTAGTGATGAATTTCCAGTTGTGGGAATTGCTGGTGACTCAGGCTTTGTCAGCATCAACATGTCGAAATACCTTATGAACCGTGAGGTTGGATTTGGACGCAAGGTTCTGCAAATCCTTGAAGATCTTAACATCGGTTGGGAACATATGCCAACCGGTATCGACGATCTTTCAATCATCCTCCGTTCTCGCGAACTAACTCCTATCAAGGAAGAAGAAATCCTGCGTCAGTTGGTTCAAAAGGCTAAAGTAGATCATGCAGAAATCGAACACGACCTTTCTATCATTATGATTGTTGGTGAAAAAATGAAGAGCCATATCGGAGTGACTGCTACTGCGACACGCGCTCTATCTGAAAACAAAATCAACATCCAGATGATGTCTCAAGGTTCTAGTGAAGTTTCTATTATGTTTGTTGTCAATAAAGACCAAGAGAAAGCAGCAATCAAAGCCCTCTACAATGCCTTTTTTGGAGAAAGTAAGGAAGACTAAGCATGGCTCAATCACTTAACAAAACAGTACTCCTCAGTACGACAGGCACTTCCTACCTCTCTATCGCTGGGAAAGTTGGGAAATTCCTTGTCGGAGATCAGGCTTTGGAATTTTACCCCGATGTCAATGTTGAACAATTTATCCAGATTCCTTGGAGCCATATCAACCAAATTGGAGCCAATGTCACTGGGCGGAAAATCAGTCGCCACTTCGAAGTCTTTACAGACAAAGGAAAATTCCTCTTTGCTTCAAAAGACTCAGGTGCCATTCTCAAAATTGCTCGTGAAAAACTGGGTAATGACAAGGTCATCAAACTTCCGACCCTGATTCAGACAATTGGTCAAAAATTTAAAAATCTATTTGCAAAAAAGTAGAAACTTTAGTATAATTATAGCAACGGATAAGTAGGTTATCTTCTTCTTTCAGAAAGTCTGCGGATGCTGCGAGCAGATAGGAGGGATAGGTGAAATTCTACCGTTAATAACAATTACATACACAATCAAGTGCACACCTGTGAAGTTGGATGGAACCGTGGCCCTGCCACTCCAACGCTTTGTCAGGTGTGCTTTTTTCATAAAGGAGTTCTTATGTTAGATATCAAACGTATTCGTACAGACTTTGATGCTGTCGCAGAAAAATTGGCTACACGTGGTGTAGATGCTGCTGTCTTAAACGAGATGAAAGAAATCGATGCTAAACGTCGTGACATCTTGGTCAAGGTTGAAACTCTCAAGGCTGAACGCAACACAGTTTCTGCTGAGATTGCCCAAGCCAAACGCAACAAGGAAAATGCAGATGACAAGATTGCTGCCATGCAAACTCTATCTGCTGAGGTTAAAGCCTTGGATGCTGAATTGGCAGAAATCGATGCTAAATTGACAGAATTTACTACTACTCTTCCAAACATCCCTGCTGACAGCGTTCCTATTGGGGCTGACGAAGATGACAATGTGGAAGTTCGTCGTTGGGGCACTCCACGCGAGTTCGATTTCGAGCCAAAAGCTCACTGGGATCTTGGTGAAGACCTTGGTATCCTCGACTGGGAACGCGGTGGCAAGGTAACAGGCGCTCGCTTCCTCTTCTATAAAGGCCTCGGTGCTCGTTTGGAACGTGCTATCTACAACTTTATGTTGGACGAGCATGGCAAAGAAGGTTATACTGAAGTCATCACGCCTTACATGGTTAACCACGATTCTATGTTTGGGACTGGTCAATATCCAAAATTCAAGGAAGATACTTTTGAACTCAGCGACAGCAATTACGTCCTTATTCCTACAGCTGAAGTTCCTCTGACAAACTACTACCGTGATGAAATCCTTGACGGTAAAGACCTGCCAATCTATTTCACTGCTATGAGCCCATCATTCCGTTCTGAGGCTGGTTCAGCTGGTCGTGATACTCGTGGCTTGATTCGTTTGCACCAATTCCATAAGGTTGAAATGGTTAAATTTGCCAAACCAGAAGAATCTTACGAAGAATTGGAAAAAATGACAACCAACGCTGAAAACATTCTTCAAAAACTTAACCTTCCATACCGTGTCGTTGCGCTCTCTACTGGAGATATGGGCTTCTCATCTGCGAAGACTTACGACTTGGAAGTGTGGATTCCAGCCCAAAATACCTACCGTGAAATCTCAAGCTGTTCAAACACAGAAGATTTCCAAGCCCGTCGTGCCCAAATCCGTTACCGTGATGAAGCAGATGGCAAGGTGAAATTGCTCCATACCTTGAACGGTTCTGGACTTGCAGTTGGACGTACAGTGGCTGCTATTCTTGAAAACTACCAAAATGAAGATGGTTCCGTGACCATCCCAGAAGCACTTCGTCCATACATGGGTGGAGCTGAGGTCATCAAACCATAAAAAATAAGGTTTAGCTATTTCTAGCTAGACCTTTTTTCGTAACCAAATCAGATAAGCGCCTAATACAAAGAGCAAAATGATTAGGCAAATAACAGTTTCAGCCAGTACCAAATAATCCAAAAATGGAAGTTTCAAGATTCCCTGAGCCATCTTAAGCGAAGTAGCTGTGATAATAGTCGGGAAGGTGAGGGCTGAGAAGGCTGGTTGAAAACCTTGTTTTAAAATATTGGGTAGGCGAGTCAAAACAAAGAAAAAGAAGGATTGGGAAGCCAAAAGCATGAAAATCAAGACCCAAGTCGGTAGGCTAGCTCCTCCAACTCGAACCAGAGAAGCCAAAAGCAAAGAAAAGGGAGCACAGTAGATACCTTCTTGCCCAAGCAAGGCTAATGGGAGTGGATTTTTCTTTAAATCGCTATAAATAAGCGGATAGAGATAGAAGGTTAGAAGAAAACCAAAACTCAAGGTCGCATAGGCAATTTCGATGATACCTACAAGAGGATAGGTTAAAGCAGCCACTGCTATCCCCACATAAAGTACCGTCCAGCTAGGAGTCGCATGAATCCTCCGACCCGGATAAGCAAACTTGATGGTGAAACCAGCAATCAAGGCCAAATCCAAGAGAAATGAACACCACCAGAGTCCTTGCGCAACCAAAGGAAGATGAGGGAATACGCGAAAGACATAGGTCGATAAAATCATCCCAGCCATGGGAAAGGTGGCCATTCCTGATAAAAGAGGGGGCTTGGTCAACTCTTGCTTGGTTTCTTTCCAATTAAAAAGATGCAGAAGCAGAAAGTAAATCCACAAAATCAAACCTGTCAGACTCAATAGATGGGACAGAACCGGCAACGTATCTAAAACGAGATTTCCAGCTCCTGCCAAACCTAGCATACAACCTGAAAATACTAAGGGGAATTTTTTCATCCTAACCTCCAATAATCATGTTAGTTTCAGTATAGCATAAAAGCGCTTAAATGAGGGGATAAAAAACGAAGTCCGTTGATTTCAGACTTCATTTTTTACTCAGATATGAATTAAGCATAAGGTTGCAATTCTGGGTTAATTGGGGTATTGGCTAGGTTGTTGGCATAATTACAGAGGCTTGCTAGGCTGACACCAAGGACTACATCCAAGGCATTTTGTTGCGTGTAGCCAGCTTCTAAAAACTCAGCCAAGGCTTCATCTCCTACACGACCCTTGGTATTGATAACTGCCAAAGTAAACTTAGCTAGGGTATCCAATTTAGGATCTGTTTCAATTGGAGTACGATTGCGAAGAGCTTGAATCAAGTCATCATTCATCTGGATTTGTTTGATGGAAAAGGCTGTGTGACCTGCGACACAGAAGGCACAACCATTGGTCACGGCTGCCGTGATTTGCACCACTTCACGCTCAACGGGTGTCAGGCTGTTGCGACGGTTGATAGATGCGACAGTTCGGTAGGCTTCTAAAGCAGTCGGTGCATTGGCCAAGAGACCGATTAGGTTGGGAATATAGCCATTGTTGTCTTTTTCTACTGTTTCAAGAACTTCTTTCACTTCTGCCGGTGCTGATTCTACTGTATGGATTGTAAATGTTGTCATAAGATACCTCTTTTCTTGTTATTGACACTAATATTATTGGAAAATCTTATAAAATCCTGATTCCTAAGTTTATTTAAGACAAAGGTTTATTCTCTCATAAGATTTTCGTTGTATATTATACTCTTCGAAAATCAAATTCAAACCGCGTCAGCGTCGCCTTACCNNTGCGGCTAGCTTCCTAGTTTGCTCTTTGATTTTCATTGAGTATTAGTTTATCACACTTCCAATCATTTGCATAATATATATTATATATCAGCTTGATAAAAATCATTTATAGGCAAAAAAATCACACGCCATGTGTGATTTCATTATTTGTCAAAATACTTTTTAGTTTCAGCAATAACGACTGGCGACAAGACTAAGAGGGCAATCAAGTTTGGCAGAACCATCAAGGCGTTGACGATATCTGCGATAATCCAGACCATATCCAACTCGATAAATCCTCCCAACAAGACCATGAGCACAAAGACCACACGGTAGAGCCAGATAAAACGAACACCAAAGAGGAACTCGAAACAGCGTTCTCCGTAATAGTTCCAACCTAGAATCGTTGTGAAGGCAAAAAGTACAAGGAAGATGGTCAAGAGGGCAGGCCCAAAGTGTGAAAAGACTGTTGAGAAGGCTGACTGAGTCAAGGCAACCCCATTTAAGTCACCACTCCAAACACCAGTCACCAAGATGGTCAAACCAGTCAGAGTACAGATAATGAGAGTATCAATAAAGGTTCCTGTCATAGAAATCAAACCTTGCTCTACTGGTTCATTTGTCTTAGCCGCAGCCGCTGCAATGGGAGCAGAACCTAGACCAGATTCATTTGAGAACACACCACGCGCCACACCATTTTGAATAGCCATCCGAACGCTAGCACCAGCAAATCCACCTACCGCAGCAAGGGGACTAAAAGCCGATGTCAAGATTAAAGCGATTGTAGAAGGAATTTTCCCGATATTAAAGAAAATAACTGTAAGAGTTCCTAAGATATAAATGATAGCCATAAAAGGAACAACAGTAGTTGAAACCTTTGAAATGGACTTGAGTCCGCCAAAGACTGCAATCGCTACAAAAACAGACAAAACGAGAGCTGTGATGGCTGGTGAAATCATCGTTGTATTTTGGATAGATTCTGTAATCGAGTTGACTTGGGTGAAGGTTCCGATTCCCAAGAGAGCAACCAATACTCCTGCTACTGCAAACAAAACAGCAAGTGGTCGCCACTTTTCTCCCATCCCTAGAAGGATATAGTGCATGGGACCTCCCGCTACTGCACCATGGTCGTCCTTGGTGCGG
Organism: Streptococcus sp. 1055; assembly: GCF_013276815.1. Taxonomy (NCBI): domain Bacteria; kingdom Bacillati; phylum Bacillota; class Bacilli; order Lactobacillales; family Streptococcaceae; genus Streptococcus; species Streptococcus sp. 1055. Next base: position 37,161 of record NZ_VMLT01000020.1, read on the forward strand.
TATTTGATGGCCAAGAGTCCTTCCGCATACTTGGTAGCCATTCCAAAGAAAGCCGCCATCCACATCCAAAATAGAGCTCCTGGTCCACCAACCTTGATAGCCGTCGCAACTCCTATGATATTTCCTGTTCCAACAGTTGATGCCAAGGCTGTACACAGAGCTGCAAAACTGGATACATCCCCATGTCCCTTATCCTGGATAAAAATAAGCTGAAAGGCCTTGGGCAGACGCAAAACTTGCAAGAGTCCTAGCCGAATAGTTAGGTAAAGCCCTGTTCCGACCAATAAAATCAAGAGGGGCGGTCCCCAAGCAAAAGCATCGATTGATTTAAGCAATTCTAACATTTCCTTCTCCTATCGTTTCAACCCCAAAAGAAAGAGCACATGCAAGATACATGTACTCTGGAATGCTTAGATAAATGCTAAAAAGCGGTCTATCCTAGCTCTGTCCTTTTACCTGAGAGTTTGAGCAGTTGCCTGCCTTGCCCCTTCGGTGCCTTTACGGTCTCTCCAGAGTTCCGTCCATTTACAGTCATGGAAAATCAAACGATTCCCCACTTCTATTAAACTTCATTCGGTGTTGGTATTTAATTGATTCTTATTTTACAAAAAATGTTGGCTTTTGTCAATGTGTTTATTAGTAAAAATTAGTTCAACAGTTTTTACGGTAACTTCTCAAAGTAA
>NZ_VMLT01000021.1:0-44761 GCF_013276815.1 Streptococcus sp. 1055
CGACAAAGCCGTCTGAGCACTCCTAGTCTGCGACTTAAACGCTTCAAGTCTAGCAACAGAATCCAGCCCAATCTGCTTGGCTTCCTGAGCAAGAGAGCTACTTGCGCCAGCTTGTCTCAAAGCTTCCTCAGCCTTGCGCCTTGATTCTCGTAAAGGTTCATCATGAAAGCTATTGAAACGCTGATTGATAGTGTCAGACACTTCTTGCTTGACTTCTTCCGCCTTAGCCTTGGCAAGTTCGATGGCATCCGTGATAGCTTTCTCACGCTTAGTAAATTCAGCGTCAAAGGCTGCGTCTGCTGCTTCTATCTGCGCTTGGATTTTGGCTTCAATGCCATCTTGTTGCTTAATCTGCTTGGTAATCGTACCCTCGTAAGAATACTGCGTATCATTTCCAGCTTTACTATCTGCGCTGATACGACCTCTTAGACCACCTTTGAAAGTAAAGCTCTGACTTAAGACAGGAACTTTAAAGGTTTCTTTCTTGTTGGTCTGAATGGTTACCCACTGCCCAACCTCAAGCAGTAAATGCCCTTGGTAGTTGAGATTATACGGATAGTAAGTCAGGTTTTTCAGCTTGTAATACAGGTCATTTAAAGCGCTCTGGGTCATGAAGACATTGTCTAGTTCCAAAGACCGACCTGTCTTCATACCAACCGTAAGAGGCTTCTTATCTGTCTTACAAGTAATACCAGCTATCTGATACTCAATCTCACTCTTGGTTAAACCATGTAGGAAGTAACTGTCTGCGTTTATCGTGATATTTGACTCAGTTAAATCACGGATTTCCATCTTCCCTTCTCGGTTGAAGAAACAAGACATCCCTATCATCTGAGTCATAGCGCTCAGCATATCCCTAAATGAAAGTTTCTTTCCTTCAGGAACTTGCTCGACATGGTAACGCATCGCGCTGATTCCGAAATAGTCATTCGCTAACTCAATGCCTGTTTTCAGGCAGATTTCCTGAATAACCTCTCGTACTTCAGCTGGGAAATGCAAATCTGTCACATACTCACGATTGAGCTTAAACATACCATCCATAAGTTCAAGTGTGGTTGTGTTGCGGTTTCGGTCAATCTCAATATCGTTGATGAAGTATTCCCCCATCTTGACCCACTGGTAGGTATCCCCAACCAGTAGACCAATCTCAAGGTGCAGGGTATCCAGCTTATTGAACGTGGTAATGATACTGGTAAAGGTAATTTTACCGCTACCAGCGCAGGTTCCACCAGGCTTATAAGTATCGCCCTTGATGTAGCCATACTCAAAACTAGCCTCTTTGATATCCCGTGAAGTATAATCACCAACACGAATAGCCAGCGTCCTTTCCTTGGCAAACATGGCTCTGTCAAATTGTCGTCTAGTTAAAGCGTCCATTTTCTTACCTCTCTACCAGATTAAATTTAGCGCCAGACCAAGGTTTAAACTTCTCAGTAAAGGTATAGCTAGGAGCTGTCCTATCACCGACATAGAAAGTCTTTGTGACTTGGCCATCCATGGGGTCTGGATAAGACACCTCAAAAAATTCAGATGATACAGCATGTAAAAGCTGACTTAATTCTCCCTGAGTCATCATACCCCATTCACAGTCTAGTTTGCGTTTGGTCGTGATACGGTCACGCACCATGTCGCCATTGGCATTACGCCCTGTCTCTCCATCGATATCTTGAATACCGACTTGAAAAGATTTGGGAGGCTTCACAGCCACCCCATTGATTGTCAATTGTGCCATTTAACCTCCTAAATCTTGAGCAAGGTTTGACCTGCTCGTTCATGTTCCTTGTTAATTTCTTGGATGGCTACCCGTCCGAACTCATGGCCTGCGATTTGAATAACGATGTCGCCAGCCGGTAATGAATAACCTGTAGGTACATTATTAGCAGGCATTCTTTCAGCCAGTTTTTGAGCCAAGATAGAAATCCATCCTGTATTCCGTTCAAGAGGCATTACCGCTTCTTGACCAGCTTCTCCGACCCCAATGATGCTAGGAGAGTTGAATACACCGCCTCGTGCATACCAATCTACAGAGAATGATGGAATTCTAGGAGGCATCAAGCTGAAGCTACCAGATATATTAAAGTGAGGGAGTTTGATTTTTGGTAAGCTCCAATCAAAGTTAAAGAAGCTTTTTAGTTTATCGATACCACTTTTAACGATGTTTTTAGCATTATCCATTGCATCATTAAACAGATTCTTGAACCAGTTGGGGATTTCTTTCAAGGCATCTTGCATATTTTTCCATCTATCACCAAACCAAGAACCGATTTTTTGGAAAGGATTCTGAGTTTTCTTTTTTGCACTCTCAAATTTCTCTCCAAACCATGTATCAGCTTCTTTTACTCCATCTTTGATATCATTCCAACGGTCACCGAACCAAGAGCCAACTTTTTCAAAAGCTGAGTTCACTTTATCCCTACCGGACTTGAATTTATCACCTAACCAAGTGTTTGCTTCGGCAAGCGCATCTTTAGATTCGTTCCAACGGTCACCAAACCAAGAGCCCAACTTGCTAAATGTATTGCTTATTGCACCCCATCCTTGCTGGAACTTCTCGCCAAACCATTGACCTATTGGCTCAAAGATTTCTTGTAGCTTCGTCCATAGACCGCTGAAAAATTCGCCAATCGCTTGACAAATACCACTGATAAAATCACATAGTCCTTGCCATGCTGTTTTAGCAAACTCAACAACAGTGTCCCAATTTTGGTAGAGCAAGACACCAATAGCAATTAAGGCTGCGATTGCTGCAATAACTAAGGTTATTGGACTTGTCAAAACTGCTAACGCTGCATTAAAAGCCCATGTTGCAGCTGTAGCGACTCCTGCTGCCACAGAATGTGCAAATTCCGCCGCGGTTGCTAATCCCATTTTCGCTGTATGAGCAGTCCATGCTAGAGCTGATTTACCAAGTTCTAAAGCAGTTTTCCCTAGCTGTGCAATTGTTTTACCTGAATTGACAACAAAATCTTTTGCGTACAACGCATTCAAATAGATGGTTTCTCCGAAGCTGACCAATTTATCAAATGTCAAAGCTTTCAAAGCTAGTCCAAGATTTTTAATTCCGCTAACAATAAAGGAAACCTTGCCACTTAATAATTCGAATGCCCCTGCAAGTCCTCCAGCTTGTTCAGCCCATGATAAGAAATTAATTGTTTGCCAAGCTGTTATCAAAGCCAAGATAGGTTCTTTGTTTTCTTTACACCAGTCAGAAAAAACGGCGAAACCATCTGCCACTAACTTAATAGCATCCGCCAATAGTCCCAAAGTGGCTAAAAGGCCACCTCCCAATAAATCTGAAATTCCTTCAATACTAACACCGAATACTCCTGATAAAAACTCAGCAAAAGGTTGCCAAGAATTCTCCCAAAGTATTTGAATAATATCAATTAGCCCATTAAAAGCATTAGCAATAGAGTTAATAGCAGGGACTACATGTTCATCATAAACACGACTTAAGCCATCGCCAAATTTGTTAACAGACCTTTCAATGCTCTCAAATACAGGCGCAACAGTATCTAATAAACTTTGGAAGACTGATGAAATTTTAGGAGCGCTTGTCACAACGACTTTTTCAAAACCTTTAAACAAACTTCCTGCTAATTTGCTACCGACTTCAACAATGGTAGATGTCAAGCTTAATAGAGTTGACACAATAGCGCTACCGATACGAACCGCACCGGTTGAGGTAATGACGTCGTAGAAAGCACTAGAAAAGGCCTGAGCGATGTTTCCTACAGCCTCTGCAATGTTACCAATATTATCAAACAAAGCGACTAGCGCCCTGGTAATGCGTTCTTTTTGCCTTCCAAGACCATTTGCAATACTTTCGGCAAGGAAAACACCGATACCTAGACCGATAGTAGCTATTGAGCCTGTCACTTGCCCTAAAGCATAAGCGATTTTCTCAGCCATTCGGTTAAAGGCATTCACAACTCTTTGATCAGTAGCGATTTCTCCCATTGTCTTAGCTATTTGGTCTAAGGCGGTCTTAATGCGTTCAATACCTTCTGGTCTAAATGCTGCATCAAAACCTTTCTTGAAGAGGTCAAACAACCCTTTGAGCTTATCTCCAAGTCCATCAAAAATGCTCTTGAACTGGTTGTCCATGTCGGTCAACTCGACTTCTGGCAAGATGTCTTTGAAAGGTCCGCCACCGCCTCCCTTTCCTTTACCACCTTTGCCACCGCCAGAACCGCCTGCATCATCGTCTTTTGGTTTTTGTAAGATGTTAATCTCATCAAATCCCAAAAGACCTAGCAACTCTTTAGCGGCCTTCTTAGCGTTTTTGGCTGAGTCTCCAAGATTATCAGCAAGTCCTCCTGCTGAATCTCCAGCGTCGTCTACTGCATCAGCAAGATCTCCTGCACCTCCTGCAGCATCCTTCATGGCGTTACCCATGTCTCCAACCGCTCCACCAACACCATCTTTCACTGTTGCTTTCTTGTTGAACATCAAAGCGATAAACTCCGCAAGTTTAGCCGTCACGTTCTTCAATACCATGGCAAAAGAGTTCAAGACAGGCATAATGGCATTGATAATCGGCAACATAGAGTTACCAAGGTTCAATGCTGCGTCCTTCATCAGCGACTTAAACAGGCTGATACGACCATTTACAGAATTAGACAAGGTATTCCCATACTTGGCTGTAGCCTGTTCCAGAATAGCCATAAGGCGGATTTGTTGCTGGGTTTGGTAGTCTAATTGTTGCCAGCTCTGTCCGTTTGCGAACTTCTTAAAGGCTTCAGTGGACTCAATCATAGCCACATTGACGCTGATTCCTAGGTCTTCTCAATAATGTTATCGCATGGCTTTTTATCCATACTTCTTACAATTTCTTGTAAGTTCGGCATATATTTTCACCTACAACCGAATTGTCTAGGTGCTCACCACTCGTGGGGATATTTTATTCTATACTTTTTGACAAAACAAAAAGCACAGGTTCAATCCCTATGCTCTACGGTGACCAAGCCTTTTTAATTGCTTAGTTTACCTCGGTATCGTCATGTTTTAATTACTTAAAATTTAGAGTTTTACCGATTTTGGTAAGTTCTTAATCCGCCTATTTCTAAGCGGTGCGACAAAAGTCTATCGCTTCCGTATTCCCTAGCAAACCTGAGCGAATCCGCTCCATAACGTCTGTAATCGTGCGCCCAGAACCTTCAGCAACAACTGCCGACGTCTGCAACATCTTAGCAGTATAAGCGCTTAGCTTGTTGGTGTCTTTGATAAATCCAGAAAATAAGTTTGAGTAGACTGCACCATAGTTAGTAGCCTCGCCCACACCCATATTCATGGCATTAGCGTTATCGTTAACCCATTTTAAGAAAGATTGCGAACTCTCACCCATCTGGCGCTTAATTTGGTTCATAGCCGCTGATACTTCAAGAGCTGTCTGCGTTGAATACATCCCAACATCAAGCAATTTCTTACCAAGGATTGCAAAACCAGCGAACTTAGCTAGCTTACCAAACGCACTACCGATAGAATTCGACTGTTCACGAACTTTGGCAGTGGCATTCTTCACTTGGTCAGATGTTCCCTTGACCTGATTCTCGACTTCTTTCATCTTCTTCCTGAAAGGCGCTATCTCAGCGTCAATCATGACTTTCAATTCGTCAAGAGTTGCCATTCATTTCCTCCTTCCTTTTGCGATTATGTCTTTCTGCAAATTCACGCATCCGTTCCTTATGCAACAAAAGCGCTTGTCTCTGCCGCTCCTGTTCTACCGCTTGTTGTTCTTCTACAAACAACTCAGGCGCATATTCCCAGAACTCAAAGACCTTGGCATCCTTGGATAAGAATAAAGAAACGTGGTTGGATATCATCTGCGAAAGTCTGTACGAGTCAATAATCTTCTCTTTACGCTCTTGGATTTTGACACGGTTGTAGCTTTCAATCATTTCCCTGATTTCAAGCACCGTTAAATCCCAAAAATCAAGAGGCTTACCCCCGATGTCCAAAAACATAGGATAAAGCCTCTCAATAATCTGCGTTACCGTTAAGATTACTCGACTACTGTCATTTTCTTCTTGGAAGTTTTCTTGCCCTTGCTTCCTCGTGGAGTAAAACCCGACACTTCAAAGAGTGGCATTAAAACCTCTGTCATGAAGGTTGTTTGGTCTCCACCATTATCCACGTATTCATCGTATAGATCGTAGACATCCTCAAGAGAATACCCATTCTCATACTTTTGCAAAGCTCCATGAATCAAGAGCAATACAACTTTTAAAAGAGGCAAAGGAAACTCTTCGCCAGCTTCAGGCATGAAGATTTTCAGTAAGTTCATACCGATTTTTTCTTCAACTTTTGCTGCTTGATGAGATGAAAGTCGTAGTTTTAACTCTTTCTCATCGCTAATCTTCCAAATTGAGTAAGGTAACGCCATTTAATTAACCTCCAAGACCGTCTGTAAATTCCAATTCTGACTGCAATGCAATCTTAAGTGTGAACTCGATAACGGCATTGACACCGCCACCGCCCAGTTTAACAGATACTTGGCCTTCAAAATTGACCTTAGTACCGTCTGGATAAGCTTGTTCAAAGTAGAGTTTCTTCTTGTCGTCTGCTGCCTTACGCAATACACGGTAAGGAGCAGTTTCGCTTGAATTGTTATAAGAGAACTTGTATTCCAATTCCCCTGCATCACCAATACCAAATTCGTACTTCTTAACTTTATCTTCAAGAGTAGTGTTCTCTACTTTTTCAGGTTCGATACCAAACTCTGGTACTTCTTTCAATCCAACAAGCTTAGTATAGCTACCTTTGGTTTCGCTATAAGAAAGCGTAATTCCGTTTGCTAACATGTTTAATTCTCCATTCTAAATTGAAAAACAAGCTCTGAGTGTAAGTCAACAACCCCTTCAAAACGCATGACCTTATGTCTCAAATGGGACGGGTCTGGCACGTCTTGGCAGTCGGTTCTTCGTAAACCTAAAGACTCAAAAATCTGATTGATTTTAACAGCTAACTCACTAGTGCTTGTATCATCAAAGATATCCACCTTGTAGCGGATAGAGGATTTTTGTTCCTGGTCATCAAACCAATCACCCGGCTTGTTTTGTTCTTCCAAAAAAATAACGACTGGAAAAGTCTCCCAATCGCTAGGATACGTATCAGTCACATTATCTGCAACCTTTTGCAATTCTTTATAAATAACAGGCTTGATATTAATCATTTTATTTGTTCTCTTATCTTTCTACGGACATAATCCGAAATATTCTTAGACACACGCTCTTGATTGTCTCTCAAAGCTGGATAAAGATAAGGCTGAGCAGGTTGACCATACATCTTGTAGAACTCCCCAATCTTTTGAAAGTGGTAAGGCCCTACATTGATTTGGTCTTCATGCACATACCACGGACTAGAGCGATAAGTCACGCTGACTTCTGGAGAGATACCAGAATGGCTAGCCTGACCCTTGGGTCCTGTTCCAAACTCAACATAAGGAGCATAGTGTAGATTTGTGTAAACCTCACCTATAGCCTTATCTCCGTCCATTTTAACCCTAGTCTTGATACTGTTTCTAAGTTCTCCATTGTTGCCTGGTGCTAGTCTTTTAGCATCAGCTTGGACAACCTTTATAGTAGCATTGTGTACCGCACGTAAGACGATATCCTCGCCAGTTTTTTTACTAGCCAATCGTCTACATTTAGCTATAAGCCTATCTGCCCCTAGTAGCCCTGACACGCTCTAACTCCAAAACTTGATGATGTGTGTAGACCTTTTTAGAAATAACCCTGTGAGTCACTTCTGTCTGGCTATCGATACACACACCATCTTTCACTTTGATAGTAGCTGACTTGTTGGCATTTGCGTTCAAAATATCATTGACACGCTCGCCATACAATTCAGACTGTAGTTTACTACTAGCTGGCCACAACTCAAGACGGATTGTCTCAGCTTCCTTGACATATCCTTCTTTTGCGACACCTTCCTCAGTGACAGTCTTTTCAAACCGTCGCATTGGATAAGGTTTCAGTCTACTCTGCTTCAAAAACATGGCCTGCCACCCTTGCTAGTCTATGCATACGTATACGCTGTAAAAGGCCCGTAGACAGGCCGTTTTCTCCGTAGACTACTGCTATACCACCTTCGGTCCTTGAATGCTCTCCTTCCGCTCCTGAGCGGTTGTGGAGTTCGATAGCAACCTCAGGTATTAAGCGACTTAAAGCAGGTGTCAAAGATGTGCGATTCGTCTCTGACAAGATAAGATTTGTAGCCCTCGTTTGGAGCAACATGAGAAGCTGAGTATCTTCTTCGCCTGTTAATTTCTTCAGCAACTCTATAGACATATCAATCCTCTTCTAAAAACTCAGGCTCAGGGAGAATTTCCTCAAGAACGTCTGAGATAGCGACACCATTGCTGGCGAAATTATCTGCCAGCTCGGCATAGCGCTCCTCAGTAATCTCAAGTTCCTCTCCTGCCAGTCGTTTCACATTTAATTCCCAGTCATAGAAATCTTGTTTGATTTTAAATTTCACTTTTTAAATCCTCCAACACCTCTACAATTTCAGCTTTTGATAACTTATAGGCACCAGTTATGCCAGCTTCTTTAGCTAGATTCTTCAACTCTTCTAAAGTCTTATTTTCTAAATCAGAATACTGGCCAGCTTGCTCCTCTTGGATATAATGACGTCGTAGCAATAAGCTCATATCATCACCTCTTACTCACCGAATTTTACAACTCGTGTAGGGTCGTAAAGGTAAACACCATAGTGTTCATCACCAGTGATGACTGTTGTCTTTTTAAGGATGTCACGGTCTGTTTCGATAGCCACATCACGTTTTAGCATGATAACAAACGCACCATATTTGTTGGCATCGTCTGTCTGAGTTTGGCTAGGAGAGACTTTGACGATAAATCCTTTACCTTCATCAACTTTTTTAGAACGGACGATTTGCACACCGGCAACTTCACCAAAGGTTCCAGAAACAACCATATCTGCACCAAGCTCTGAACCTTTAGTCCATTCTTTTGCTACGTCAGTTTTTAGCTTGATAGCATCTTTAGGGTTGATGATAGCAACATATCGCGCATCTTCTTCGTCCTCAAAAATCTCAAGAGCTTTATCAATTGCTGCAAGAGTTGTAGGAGTTTCTGTAATATGTTGTGTTGCAGTTTTAGCTACTGCGACCAAATCATCATCAATCTTGTTAGCAATAGCCAAACCAAGCTGGTAAGTGGCTTGACCTAGTGGGTCACCAAGACCTGACAAAAGAGCTTCATCGGTAATTTCATAACCTTTAGCAGCCTTTTTGATGGTCATAGTAGTCTTTTTAGTAGTCAATTTGTCTGGAGAAATAGCTTGACCTTCTCCAACCTCAGTCGCATCTCCTGCATACTCCCACGCTGGAACTGTTAAAGTGTTCCCTGGTTGGCCTTGAAGTGCTGTTTCCACATAAGCCAGTGGAGTGAATTTAATCAATTTAGGTAGTTTAGCGGAAACCATGTCCGCCATCACTTCTGGGTTAACCATAGTGGCTAGTTTAGTTTGTCCTGCTGTCATTTATTTTAACCTTTCAATTTCTTATAGAGTTCTGGGTTCTTTTGATAGAGTTCATTTCGACTCTGATAACCCATGCGAGCAAATTCTTCTTTTGTGATACCGTCACTATCGACTGGTGCTTGCTTCATTGGAGCTCCGCCTTTTAGCTTTTCTTGTACGCCTTTTTGCACGGCTTGTTCCCATGATTTCTGTAATACAGCGACAGACTGCGATACCGTCTCTGCGCTTGTCAAATCAACTACATTCACTAACTCAACAGGTAAGTCACGTTCACTTAGCATTGCTTTAGCCTCTGCGGTCAATTCCTTACGAGCAATAGCCTTTTCACGGTCAGCTAGTTCTTGCTCACGCTGATCCAACTGATATTTCTGTTTTTCATCAGCGTTCATCTTGGCAAGTTTCTTAGCTTCGTTTTCTCTAGCTTCTTGCTCTGATTTCCACTTGGCAAACTTCTTATCGATGATAGCGTCGACGTCTGCGTCTGTGTACTTCTTCTCGTCTTGCGGTTGTTGTGCAGGTTCTGCAGGTACCTTTTGTTCTTCAACCGTTTCGACTGTTTGTGTTTCTTCGTTCATTGCGAACCTCCTATTTTTAAAGTCGTCCCCGACTGTAATTTCCATAGCTTTTAGTGTCTTCAATGCTTGGACAATATAAAAACCGTACGGGATTCCATACGGTTAGGGCATAAGAAAACCGCCTCGATTTCGATGCGGTTTATAGTGGTTTATTGCAACAAAAAAGCGCCTAGATTACTATCTAAGCGCAAGATAGGCAGGACTGTCGGGGCTCCTGCATTTCTCGACCCACTATAAGTGGCGCGTTGGTGACAGATTCTCAACCTCTATCTTTACCAAAAGTATAGCACTATTTTTCCTTTTTGTAAAGCGTCAACATATTTTTTCCATTCTTTTTAACTTGACGAATCCCCACCTTGTTAAAGTGAATGACTAGCATTTCATCTCGTGGCACCATCACCGCTTCCATAATGACCTTATCTTTGTTAGGTATTTTTACATATGAAATAATTGATTTTTCAACCCTCTCTGAATTATCTAGAATCAAATAAGGTTTTTGAACTGCCTCTTTTATTAACATAAACTCATCTAAGGAATACTGTTGTCCATGTCTCACTAATGAAGTAGCTAAACTGCTAACATCTATATAAGCAGAACTTACTCCTATCAATTTGGTTATATCACTCGAAAAATTACCTAATTCATATTCAGATTTTAGTAAGCCTACGAGTTGTTCTTTCGATAATCCACCCTTCCCAATTTCATCCCATGCGTTACTAACATCAGAAAACAATTTTTGGGTATTATATCTTGAAACGGTTTGGTCACTTTTCTTGTAATCTTGTATTTCATTTTTTACATCTTTCGCAACATACTTGCTATACCACTCTTTATAAGTCATATCAGCAGGTACTAGCTCGGTCTTACCTGTCTCTGGATTCCTTGCTCTGCGCTTCAACTTGCTGTAGTCTGCGTCCTCGTCGTATGCGACAGTAGTAGACCTACACCAAGGGTGCATAGGCGGACAATTGACGCCAGGGGTAGCCTTATCCCTATCATAGACCTTATTATCGTGCTCTTGGCAGATATGTGATGTACGCTTGTCTAAGACGGCTACAAAGATATACTTCTCTATGTCTGCTTCTTCATAGCTGAGTAGTTCCATTTGGTTATGAAAAAAGGCTGATTCTGTCCGAACCAAACGCCTCGCATCATTCTGACCGACATCGAATCGTTCAGCAATTGCTTGTGCCGTTTCTCGTGTTCCTCTTCCTGTCATGAGGCTCATGAGTAGTTCATCTTTTATGCTAGAAGTAAGCTTCCCCGTATTCTTCCAGATGTTTGTTGAGTAGGTACTTCCATCTCCTACCCAACTAAAAGACTGTAGATGTTTAATCTCGCTCTCAGGAAGCCCAGAAAAGCCGTATGCTAGTCCTGTCTGCTGCTGCAGGTCAAAGCTAGCCTTGTAGTAACTATCCTTCATCAAGTCGCTATAGAAGGCGTCTGAGCCTGTCTTCTCTGAATGATAGATAGATTCACGCATACGATCTAAATCATCACTCAAACGCTCTAGGCGCTTCATACGAAAAGAATAAGCTGGGCTGTCTAAGTCAGCTAGTAATCTTTGGATGTTCGGGTCATTCGGTCTTGCTTCAAGTACTTTACGAAGTTCATTCAGATTTTTCTTGTCTTTCATGTTCTTCAAGACTTGTCTAGCATCTACCTGACTTAGACCATAATCACGTTGGAACTTATCAAAAATCTTATTGACTTCCTTATCCAAGTAAGTCTTGGCTTCCTGATAGACCTTATCGAACTGGTCTGCCTGCTTTTCGGCCTTGTCCATCTGCTGGTAAATCAGATTGGCTTTCCTCTTCGCCCAATACTCCTGATTCTTCATCCTCTACCTCGTCTTCGGGTTTCGTGTTGTCTTTGTTGAACATCGGCATGTCTTCCATGTTCTTCTTTTTTTCTTCTTCCAAGGCTTCCAGTTCAGCGTCAGGGTCTTCCACAAACGGCAAGAGAGAAATAAGCTGCCTATTGGTCACTTTACCTTCCAAATTGTTCACAATCTGAGAGATTTCCAGCAAGTTTTTAGGCAAACCACGGCTGAATTGTGGAACGATTGAATGAGACTCTAGTGCAATCTGTTTCATACCCAAGTAATGAGCAAAAATCGCAATACGCTGTCTTAATCCACGCTTGTAGTTCGCTTCCTTGGTCTTGGTAATCATCTCAAGGCCCATTAGCTTGAATTCCATAGCTCAATTTTGTTACCGTAGAGGCTCTTTATCCTCTACTTCTTACGGTTTCCCGTAAGTTCAGACTATCTCTTCACCCTTATCAGGGTGTCGGATTTCGTGGATATTTCTGCATATAAAAAAAACGATACTATGTACCGTTTCTCACTTAGCTTACTCTATCTAGTCGTTAAACCTTACTGATATTTCTACCAGCAGTGGTAATTGATTAGCTTCAGTAATATGTCACAAATCTCCCTTTTTCATCTCGAACAATTGTCTTACCAGACATGTCCACACCTTTTGAAAATTGTCTTAAATCGTATTTTTTATAATTCAATAAGATATCATCTATTGTTTCATCATTAACGATTATATCATCTCGTTTTATGGAACGATAATATCTGTAGACAAGAGTTGAAAAAGAAATGTTGTTTTCTTCAGATAATTTTTTTAGATAGTCTCTCAAGATATATCCCTTATACTTAACGTTATCAGAACGATTACGTTTATTTGTATGTTCAGGAACCCACCTACAATTACTTGGTGAGTAGTCTTTGTCATTATCTATCCTATCTAATTGCAAACCAAATTCTACTCCGTTTTGCATTGCCCAACTTCTGAACTTAGCTACATCACTAAATTCATCAGAAACACCTATTCCACGTTTCCCATACCATTTATAAGCCCAATGTTTTTCATCATAACACCTTGCTAACATAGAGTAATAAACTTGATTTAGATGTTTGTGCATTTTATCTTTTATCATTCATCTTCTCCTAGATTATTATACTCTTATTATACCATAACAGAATATAAATATCTAGGTTATTACTGTTTTGCGCCTTCCAATTTTAACCCGATTTATTACCTCAAAGTTACCTTTGAGGAGGGCAACTATTTCACCCCCGAAGTATTCCCTGCGAAATTCTCATCAGTCAAATTAGGCACATGGCTAAATGTGTAGATGTCCTCTTTAAGAGCTGTACGCAAGATTTCAGTAGCACTTTCGTCCAGCGTATTCTTCAAGAACTCAGCCCTTGCACTATCGCCCGGCAATTCCAAAAGACCTTCTTCAGAAAGAATCTTCATTGCTACCTTAGCGTCTTCTGGAGTGTCTGCTAACTGCGTGCCATACAAGACAAGTATAGACTCTACAGCCTGTTCCTTATCATTGACACGATTCCCCATCAAGGAATTATAAGCGTCTATCAAGCTAATTTGTTGCTCATAGTCACCAATTGCAAAGTGATTGTTGCGATATTCGATAATTGGGATTTGCCCAAGGTTGTGAGGGGTTACCTGCTCATTCTGAGTTGTTCCTGAATCTGTACTTCTCAGCACCATGTGATAGTGCAGATTTTCGGTAAAAACCTCAGCCTGGTACTTGGTAGTGTCTTTCGTATCGTCTTTTACTTCATAGTAATAGACCGCAAACAAAGGCTTCCGCTCAATACTATCATCGTAGACCATGAAAGTATTCTCCGGATCAATACTAGTTGAATCCAACTCAGCCATACCCTCTTTAGCATAGATGTACTCGTAAGCACGACCATAGATAGCCATGTTCAAAGCATTCTGAGCATCTACTTGGTCAATTTCAGCACCATCAAAGACTGTAAGTAGTTCATCGATATCACCGTCAGCAGTATTGTTATACTTGATAGGATTGCCCATAAAATAGCCCGTAGCCGTGTCTGCGATATCCTTGGCATGATTGGCTACCGTCTTGTAATTAGGTGCGTTCACGTTGCGTCTCGTGTGTTCTAAGATAGCATGCTCACCCAAATAGTAGCTTTTAAGCTTCTTCAAATGCGAGCCTTCAGTGCTATGTATCGTTATCAATTTGTAAATCAGGTCTTTCTTCAAAGAACCCTCATCATATCCATCCCGTGGATAGGTTAAATATTGGTACATGTCTTTCCTCTCTATAGACCATAATCAGAACGTCTGCGGACGGTTGCTTTCCCACCTTCGATACATTGAAGGCTGTAACGTAGAGCATCCATCAAGTGGTTGTTTTTATCTTCTGGTTTATTCAGCCAATTTCCTTCTTTGTCTTGTTGATAACAATAGCTGTAAAATTCATCCATGATGTTTTTACAGTCTGGATGCACATAAATAGCGTATCCTTGTAACTTGGACACGCCAGCCATAATGCTATCCTTACCTTTACGACTCTCTTTAATTCGAGTTATACCATGTTCTGACCTTAATTCCTCAATCAGTCGTAATTCAGCGCTATCAGCAATGATTTGTGAGCGATGATAACCTTTGTCCTTTATCATCTTAGCAACTGCTTTGGTTATAAGACCGACTTTATACGCCTCATCAAAGACATAAATCTCTTTCGTCGTGTCATTTATCAACGAACAACACAAAGCAGTTGGATCATGAGTGAAACCAAAGTCAAGACCGATACATAATTTATTAGCTGAATCTTGTAGCAATTCATCTTTATTGAACTCTTTGACAGTCACGTTCTCGTATATTAAACCTTCAGCAACTCCCCATTCGCCATCGCAGACGATTCTAGCACGTCTAGGGTTCGTATGATACAAATCCTCATAGCGTTTGATATCGACTTCATCAAGCCACTCGTTGCATTTATAAGTAGTCGTAGTAGCGAATGTATCAGCTCGTCTCGTTTCTTCATCAAAAAACACACGTTTGAGCCAGTGCCTCTCATTCCACGGGTTAAATGTGACTGTGATTTGTTTAAAGAAATCAGGTACGTCTAAGCTACCACGGATTGACTCAACAACCGTACTGAACTTGTCTTCAGTCTCAATTTGATACGCTTCCTCGAACCATGCCCAACAAAGACTGCCGACATCGACCGTGATAGATGTGATTTTGAGTTCATCATCCAAACCACGGAACAGAATCTTTTGCCCAGTCGCTTTTATTGTTATTTCAGGCAAAGACTCGTTGAATTTAAATAAATGAGTCACACCTAACACATTACACGCCCATTTAAAATCCGTATAGGTAGATTGTTTGTTTGTATTCGAATATCTACGAATGACAAGCAAGTTAGCCCAAGGATATTTCAAAAGACGGACAACAAAATTCAAAGCAGTCGTCTTAGACTTCTTCGAACCACGGGAACCTTTTACAACACGATAAAGATTTCTTGATCGCCAAAACTGACCATATCCAACTCCTACCGTCTTAGGTAGGTCAACAACAATATCGTTCTGTTTAATCTGGTATGTCTGACTCATTCGCAAACACCACCGTTCCAGAAACGTCTGCCTCTACTTTGTCTGTCCACATCTTATGTCGCTTACCTAACAATTCAAGAGCTTTATTCCTATCGCTGTTCTTTGTTGGGTATTCGACAAGTTGAGGGATTTCATTGTAGACTTTTACAGACTTACCAGTCACGGGATCAGTCATCAACTCAGCTACTTTCGTCGTGACTACTGTTGTTTCTTTCGCTTGTCCCGACGCGATTTCTGACAGCATCACAAGAATTTGTTTTTGAGTTAAGATTTTTTCATCTTGCAATTCCTCCATTCGATTTTTGATGTAATCAGAAATTCCGACATTATCCAACAATTCAGAAGATCTTGCTTTAGCATATTTCTCACTATACCCTGCTTTTAAAGCTGATTGATAAGCATTACCTGAGATGATGTACTCATCTGCGAATCGTCTTTGTCTTTCATTCAATTTTCCATCACCTCCTTTCACAATAAAAAAAGTCACACGATGTGCGACCTTCCTGCAAGACGACTACTACCTTGCGTGTGTATTAAATTTTGACTTCTTTTTTATTTTTTGTAGTCTTTACAACCTCTGAGGGAATCAAACCCTCTAGCTTATAACTTATCCGGAGTATAATTAGCTACGCAATCATGCAAGGTCTAGTCGCTCCGCAACCATTTGTAAGTTAATGAGTGATATATGAATGCTAAGCCTACTGCCTACCCCATTCTGGGACACAAACACTCAAATGACAGCAGCTGGAATCGAACCAACTGGTCTAGCAGTAAAACGCACGTTTGGTAAAAGTTTCAAGGAGACCCAAACAACCTGCTAACCTGTCCTTACTGTCTAAGAGGCCGAAACCTCGGAAAAATATAATAAATTATAAAGGAGACGTCAATTGACCTATCACTTGACAATACTATTCTACCATGTAAAATAAGCCATTTCCTAGCAATTTACTTGCAAATATCTCCCAAAAATTTACGAAAGACAATCAGCTTACCTTTTCGATAGGCTTCCGCAAATTCCAAAGCACCTCTGCTAAGCATGCGGTAGAACTCACTTTCAGAATAGCCTAAGTCCATATAGATAGCCTTGTCTGATAATTGGATTTTCATATCCATGTACTTCTTTGCGATAACCTGCCGAACGTATGGATCCATAATGCAATTCACTGCTCTTTCAATCTCCAAAACCTCTGCCTCTGCATCCACATGTTCGATAACCATATTCTCAGTAGCTGTGTTCTTACCAGTAAATGTCTTTGGTTCAAATGAGTAGGTCGTTGTGATTTTAGGCAAATACTCAGCGCCTGCCATTCGGACATACGAGCGATAACTCTCTAGGACGTCATAGACATTTTTCTTGGTGAATTGCACGTCAACTTTTTTTAATAACCTCACAACATCGCTCCTTTATGATATAATATTTTTATCGGAATATCACAAAGGAGTCAGCTGTGCTGGCTTTTTTCTTGCTTTGTTCCGTTTTTATATGTATACTGTATGTATACAAAATAAAGGAGAAACAAATGAATACTGTTAAAACTCGTAAGGTTGGGAACTCTGTCACTGTGACCATTCCCAAAACACTCAATGTTCCAGAAGGTCAGGAAATGTTTGTCTACAAGGGTGTAGATAATGTCATTGTCCTTGCTCCAAAAATTCCAGACCCATTTAGCGGCGATGCAGACCTACGCATGGAAGATGACTTTGAGGGGGTGAAATTCCTTGACAGCGAAATATGATTACATTCCAGAAAAACAGGACATCATCTGGATTGACTTTGACCCGTCTGTTGGACGTGAGATTCAGAAACGCCGTCCTGCTATTGTCGTCTCGCGTAGAGAATATTCGGAGCGGACGGGATTTGTTGCTGTATGCCCTATTACACACGGTCAAAGCAGACTAGAAGAACAAGGCCTGCTCGTTCCTGTGCGTTCCAATAAGGTAGATGGCTCTGTCAATCCACTCCAACTCTATACTTTTGACTTTAGAGAGCGCAGGGCTCAAAAAATCACAACCATGGATACAACCAGTTTTCAGAAGGTTGTCCAACTCTACAACTTCATCTTTGAAGCCTAGTCCTTATGGATTGGGCTTTTTTAGTTCTCCAAAAGTTCAGGGTTTTCGTAGACGTTGCCAACGACTCTATAAGAGTAACTTTCATCGCTAAGAATTTCATGAAAGGGCGCAATATCATCTACACTTACTGCTTCTATCATAAAGACAGCTTGCTCATTATCCCAAGTCAATTTTGCATTCCCAAGGACTTCTCCTTCATCTTCAATTTCAAGAACATCCCCCTCAAAGATTTCCTTGCCGTTCTTATCTTTGAGTCCTGTTGATTGCATGAGGATAACGTCTTCCCCGTTTCGCTCATCTTTAAATTTTAACGGAACTGATGTAGAGCCATCGCTAAACTTCCCTATGATTTCCTTTCTGACAAATGAAATCATCAGTATTTCATCAATCATTTTTTCTGATAACACATCCCACGCTCTAAATTTCGGTATCATCCCAAATCCTCCTCTTTTACGAAAATTCCGTCTATCCAACGACCTTTGCGGTCTTTGATTTCTTGGTAAGCCAGTTCGAAACATTCCTCAAAGCTATAACCGAGTATTTTGCTGATTGATTTTAGATAACCAATTGATCGTACTAGGTTATATCGACAATATTTTTTTTGCCTTGAACCATGACGTAATTGAAAATTACAAATGTTAACATTTAGCCATTTTAAATTTTCCATCACATCTTTGCTTTCTGCGAACCCTGATTCCTCAAAAATCTTATGCACATCCGCTTTTATGAGCAAGGCAAGACCGACAATCACGACTACACAATCTCCGATACTATCCTTGGTCAGCTTCTCATTCTTCTTGAGATAGCCTGCGCACAACTCACCGAACTCTTCGCTAAGTTTTAATGACTGCTTGTCTAGTCGTCCACCGTTTTCTAAATCACGGTCAATAAACCATTGTTTGACTTTTTCTAGTGTGTTCATAGTAGTACCTCATCCCCTACTCTAATCTTCTCATACACGTCCTTAGTAACTACGAAAATGCCGTAGTCACGAATAGTAAGCGTGTATAACTTGCCGTGCCGCCCCTTCTCGACGACCTTACCAAATATCTCATCGCCTGCGTTATCCGCCTTATAGATAACCAGCGGCTTCTTTTCTTCCAAATCTCGAATCCTGTCCATCTGCCAGATGTTTAGTCCAGCAGATACCAGAATCCAGATTGCGATAAAACGTTTCAATATGTGACCTCCTTAAATTTCATAAACGTCATCCAATGCGTAGTACCTCTTTGTTGCCCAAACAATGGTTTAAAAGGTACAGATTTAAGAACTTCTTTAACGTTGATTTGACAATCAGACCATTTAAAAACTAGAGTACCTCCAACTTTTAGAACTCTCATGCATTCTTCAAAACCCTTGGCTAAATCTTCCGGCCAGGTAACTTTATCCAACTGGCCATATTGTGATCGCATAATTGAGTTTTGACCTGCCCATTTCAAATGTGGCGGATCGAATACTACTAGATTAAATGTTTCATCATCGAATGGCATATCACGAAAATCTCCGACAACGTCAGGGTTTACGTTTACCTTTTTCCCATGTATTTCAAATTTTTCTTGTCTGATGTCCATGAAAGTTGTATGACTCTCATTTTTATCAAACCAAAACATACGACTGCCACAACAAGCGTCTAGTATTCGTATATCTCCCATTATTCCACCTCCTCAACTTCAATACCTTCACAATCGAATACCCAGCCGAAGCCAGCTTCTTCTAGTTCTTTGCGGGTGTGGTGTGCTCTGTGTCCGTCTGAATTATTTTTATCTGTGACCGTCCATATATCAGCATTTTTGTGATAGCTCAAAAAGCTCAGTGCGTTTACGATACCTTTCATCTTTACCCGATACCGCTTCTCTTCCTCGATCTCGTAGCCGAAAATCCAAGCGAGTGCGAAGAGTTCGGAATTATCCCAGTACCATTCTGCTACTATGTCAGACATGCTTGCGTCTATTGAGTAGGACAGTGTATGCCCCAGTTTTTTCTGTTCTGTGATAAATTCAGCCACAAACTTCTTAACTTTGACTGGTTGCGGTTTATCTAGTTGTTCCAAGTCTTGCAGAAAAATTTGACGAGCTAGTTCTGCTCCTTCAGCATTCCATACACCCTCAAGTTTTTTATACTTCTCAATTAATCGCTGTACTTTCATCTTCCAACTCCTCCACTTTTTTCCTCAATTCTTTATTCTTTTTCCTCAACGAATAGCGCTCCAGCGCTCTAATCCGTCTCTTGCGTGCATCGCACGGCTTCGAATACTCGATTATCTTCTCTTCGTTTTGCTCGATTGTGCGTTTCAATCCGTCGATTACTGTTTGTTTATCGTACTTCATCGTCTAAAAATCTTTCAATAGCTTCTCTATAGGAGACTTCCACCATACCGTCTAAGTCGTTCAGGGCTTCAATATAGTCTGGACGCCCTTGCCCATACTGCTTTTTCAAAAACTCAACAAAGAGATGAATTTCCTGATAGGTTACTCCAATCATATTTCTATCCTCCTATCAAATCCCATCAACTATCCTCTGCAATATCTCGTGATATTCGTAAATCTCCAGCTCAATCCTATAATTCTTATTTCCGGACTTGCCACCGTGCATGAACTCAGTCGATACTATCACGTTGTAATTATCATCTGTCCAAATCTTAGCGTCCGTCAAACCATCAAACAAAGCCTTGCTTGTGGGCGACCAGTTCGGTGGGTCATACTTCCGATTTGTCGGAGGATATATCCGAACCTTAACCTTGCAAGGTTTGTCCTCGCTGTAAGGTAAGCCAAAGTAATCTCTCAGTACATTCTTGCCCTCGTATTCGGCTAACTGCCGTAAGAACTTAGTTGTTTTAGCCTTTTGATGAAAGTGCGGTCTATCATTTGAGTTAATCATCTGCTTCCTGTTCAACTCAAATTTCAAAATCAATCGTTCTTTCATGTCTTTGCGAACACCTCATTCAATTCCATAATCTCCTCATTGTTGTTATACGGATCATACGCTAATCTCCCAAAGCCTGCTTTATTCGTGCTTGTTGGTGTGTTACCTGTCCATTTCAAATGCAGGAATTTACTGTACGCTCTACAACGAATTGATGAAGGTTTAATCTTAACCATTCTGTGGTAACATTCCCCACAAAATGGACACTGCACATCTACTTTTACTAATTCAGTCATATTTTTCCAATCTATCAAACATTAAAATGGCAAATCATCATCACTGATATCCAATGGATTATTGTCTCGGGTGAAATCAGGAACTGGATTTGTTGTGTTCCACTCAAAAAAACTACCTTGTTGCCCGTAACTATTTCCATTTTGGAAAGAACTGCCCTGGTTACTGTGACCCTGTTGTTGATAACCTTGATTATTTTGCTGACTATTACGACTTTCTAGCAATTGGAAATTACTAGCAACAACCTCTGTGACATAAATACGCTGACCTTGCTGGTTATCATAGCTGCGTGTTTGAATTACTCCTGTGATACCAATCAATGAGCCTTTTTTAGCCCAATTAGCAAGATTTTCAGCTGACTGTCTCCAGATAACGCAATTGATAAAATCAGCATCACGATCTCCAGCCTCGTTCTTAAATGGACGATTTACAGCAAGAGTAAACGTAGCAACCGCAATATTGGATTGCGTATATTTTAGATCGGCATCTCTTGTAAGCCGCCCTACTAAAACAACGTTATTTATCATTTTGCACCTCCTCTACTTCTGATACCTTGATTTCATTTGAACCAAACTTTAATAAGCTGGTATATCGTTTCACAAACTCAATAGCGGCCATAAATGAATTTTCTGCATTGATTTCTGACCCCAAATCAAGATCTGCAATTTTACCGCTGACATAAAAACATCTCATAGGTCTGACTCCTTATTCTACTTAATCCTCCAAAGATTCAAAACCGATAAAGTTATCCTCAAAATATTCTTGTGTATTTTCCCACTGTTCTAAACCACCATGCAATGTCAAACGCAAGTCAATTGTTAAAGGCTCGCTAGGTTCAAATTTTGCCACCTCTCGCGCATTATTTTGAGGTTCTGGTGTAATTATACCCTGCTCCAAAATCTCGCCTGTTTCAGCATCGTAAGCCTTGATATGCGCATTTGCATTTTCTTTGGCCAATTGTTCAATCTCTGCAAGTCGTTCAGCTTCTGCTTTTTCTTGAGCCTCTTTCTGCTCTTTGCGTGCAATCTCAGCATCACGATCAGTTTTCATCATCTTGAAAACACCAACAAGGCTCTTACCATCTTCAAGATGTCTGATATAGCTATCAGCTGGCAAATCGTACTCTTGAGCTTGCTCTTGGATAGCTTGCTTGTTGGCCTTATATTCTTCCAGGGCATCAAATTCTGAAAGCACTAAGGCATCCATTTCATCAAGTGTTGTCTTTTTCAGTTCGTACTTATCTGTTTTAAAATATTTCTTGAGGCTGTACTCATCGTATTTGTCAGCGAATGTGGATTTTTCAATCCCTGCAACCATACACTTATCCTCAAATATGGCACGCACGACATCCACGCGCATCAATCGTTCATGTTCATCAATCACATTAAGTCCTGCTGTGATGTTTGAGATAACATTATCCAATGGCTCAACTGTTTTCTTATACCACTTCTCAAATTCCTTGTATGGATTATTGATGTTATTTTTGATTTCCTTACGCCGAGTTTCCAACGCCTCTTTTAATTTATTAAGGCGTGTACGCTCATCATAATCAATCTTATAAGTGGATGCCGTCACCTCATAATCCGTGTACTGTGCAACGATTGCTGCAAGTTGTTTCTCAACGCTATCATAATCAACATTGATTACTGCTGGTTGGAAATCTACCTTAATTTCTGTCAAGCTATTAGTTACATCTTTTACCATGTCTTATACTCCTTGTTTTTCGTATGCTTTTTGAATTTGTTTAGTGAGATAGTCTATCACTATGTTATAGCCATCAACTGGTACTTTGTGGAAATCGTCTATTTGATACTTTCTCAATACAAAATTTGCAACTGTATCAAATGGCGCTCCCTTAATCGTCGCAATTTCTTCAACGTTCTTGATGATTTCTTGATACTGAATGTTGTCAATGTACCTTACTTGATTTTGTTCTTGAGCTTGCTGGTTGTTTGGTTTCTGTTGCTGATTATTCTGCCCTTGTTCTTGGCTTTCTTCTACTGGATACTCATCAATATCTTTTTCACCAATCGCAAACAACCCCTGTAAGGCATATTTTCGAGCGTATGAGCTGACTGCGCCTGTCCATTGCGGATCTTGCATTTGTTTAATCTGTCCTTTTTGGGTATTAAATACTGGAACTGGACTCATTTCAGCGTACGCTGTTGATTGGTACCTCTCGTCTCTCTCGTCATTAAAAGCTACGGCTGTTGCTTTTACAAAGATTTTTCCAACAAGCTCAACGAGTTCATCAGTTACGATTACAGACCGATCGCTTTTTAGCTCTTTGAAAGTTGTATAGATGTCCTCGGCATTTCTAAATGCGTACTTTACATCTTTTGATTTCTTTTTTTCTAATTGCATTTTTTGTTGCAACTCTGGGAAAGTTAAACTTGCCATTTCTTTCTACCTTTCGTCTTCTTCAAATTCCAATTTTCACGTTTTAAGTGTCTATTTTCGTTTTGCAATTTCAAAATAATATTTTGTTGCTCGTTGATGATTTCCCCGAGCTCTCGGCCAAGATGAATATATTCAGCTCGCCAATTATCGATTTCTTCGTGTAGCTCCTGAATCATACTTCATCCCCCACGTATCGATACTGCCCACAGCCAACATAGATGTACTGGCTTGGGTCAAGTTCTTCACGTTCTTCAGGCGGTTGCATTATATCTCTGTCGTAATCAAACATGAGCATACACCTTTCCAAGTTCCAGCACTCGTTTCACATATCTAGCCTTTGATGTTAGCCCAAGATCCAGCAATTCGTTTTTTTCTTCATGATTGGCCAAAAGCCATACACGGTTTTCAAGTTCAATTCTAGTCATTAGCGTCTCCTTTGCTCTACCCCAAATACTTTTCATAGCGTGATCTTCGTGGTTCTGGCAAGGCTAGAGGCTCAGGGCGCAATCCTTGAGGCGGTTCGTTGTCGTAGGTGAAGCCTTTGAACTCTCTGCGGATATTCTTGCGGATTTCTTGTCGCTGTGCCTCTCTACCACGTTCGTATGCTTGGTTGTAACCTTGGATAATCATAGACGCAAATTCTTGCTCTTCTCGTCTTTCTTCTTCCTTCTGGCGGATTTTCTCCTCTTCCTGCTTATCCATCTGATGAGCTAGAAGCCCTGCACCGATAAATCCTAAAATCACTGCACCAGTTCCTAAAAGCTGGCTAACTAATGGTGGTTCAAACATTATTCTTCCTCTTCATCATCTTCTTCTGCCATATTCTGCTTAATCGCCTCACTTGGGCTCATGCCATCCAATACATCCTTGATGACATGTGAGATGTCGTGGGTTACTTTCAACGGCTTTTCTAACTCATTAGGTAGCCCCAAAAGTTTTGTAGTTAGCAATCCAAGCGTAGATAATTTATGTAGCTTTTTTTGTAACTGTTCAATGCGTTCAATTTTTTCCTGTTGCGCTTTGATAATTTGGTCTTTGTTAATCATTGTTTTTCTCCTGTGGATAACTCAGTTATCCCTTTCTTTTATTTAGATTAGTAGTAGTTTGTTGTAAAGTTAGTAGTTATTATTCTGCTATCGTGTCATCTTAACGGTTTTAGACATTTCTTTCTTCCATGATTGACTGCCTCGATATTGCAGATAAGCATCAAAACCTTTGATTGTGACAAGCTGACCATCGTTTCTAAGGTATTTTTGTTGACTAGGTAATTTTTTCATCTCTCGCCTCATATCTCCCGCTTGTCGTTTTGAACATCCAAAGATGTGCTCTAGTTCTTCATCGTTTGCAGAAATCTTCTCGATGATCACGTCTTTAATTCTCACGATTTGAACTGTTTCCATTTTTGCTCCTTTCGTGGTATAATTTTCTTGAATAATTTTGTCATGCGCCTGATTGCCGTCAGGTGCTTTTTTGCTATCTCCTTTTCTGCTATAATGAAACCAGAAAGGAGGTAATATTATGACTGAAATTCACGCATGTCTTTGCGGAAATTGGGTGAACCTATCAGCCGACGACGATTGTGTAATGGGACCAAATATGGCTAGTCCTTACATTTGGTGGGAAGAAAATGCAGAACTCTACTCACCAATTTCTAAACCTGAAGCAAACTCGATGTACCATCAGGATTATATCTACATTCACTATCGTGGCGCTGACTATCGTATCCATCCAATGTTCATTCAAATCGTTTCTAGATAACTTTTTCTAGTCTGCTAGAAATGATTTCTAAATCTAAGTCGTCCAGTTTCAACTGGTCGGCTTTTTGATTTAAACGAGCTTCGATAGCTTGGTTAATTTCAAACCATTCTATTTTTGTAAATCGGCTCCTGAATTTTAGAAATTCCTTTACTGCTTCTTTCATACTGTCCTACTTTCCATTGCCCTGAGTTCTATCTCATGGCTGACTTGTCTAAATAGCTTCTCACATGCTATTTTTGCTTCTCTGTACGTTGTAGATTCGCTGATGAAGTAATCAGCAAGTTCAATGATTTTATCTTCCATTCAGACTCCTATATCAGTCTTGAGACTGATGTTTTTTTCTCCTCGATTGCTATAATCATCTTGACTAGGACCTCTCACCGTTTTAGTCAAAATTTCAATAGAAAGGAGGAGATAGTATGGCAAATACTCCAATAAAACCTGGAACAGATAATCAGAAACCTGGTCGCTATGTAGAGGTAGGACCTCGTGGCGGAAAAGTTACTAATGGTCATACCGCAACTATCGGAAAAGGTGATCGGCTCCCTCCGACATCTGCTAAAGGCAACGGTTGGAAAAAAGTCTAATCTTCGTTTGCGTACAATCGTTCAATGGTTGTACGCTTTTTCCATACACAAAAGCACATTCCCAAAAAATCAATTTGAATCCATGCTTCGGCGTAATCTTTCCCATTGCTGGCATAGTGAGTTATATAATGGTGAATCATTTTATTCCTTCCTCCTATTGAGTTACTTGAGAAGTATCATGAATGGCTTCATAGCTAAGACGATTGAATTTTTCTAAGTCTATCTGAAAATTGATAGGCTTTTTTCTTTTCCCACTATACGGATATCGTCTTGGTCTCATTTCCTCACCTCCTAACTCGTATAAATCCCGCCATTTCTGGCAAAGGCTCGTAGTTCGTTCATCTTTCTTGTAAATTGGTAGTCGCTTGTAATCAACAACCGCTCTTTCAGCAAGCTAGACAATCCGTAATGTTTTTCTTCAAACTGTTCAATAATCTGCTGACGCTCTTTAATAGTCACTTGCTGACAAGGTGCGTCTAGACTCTGTGTCATTGCTAAATTTGAACGCATTGGTCTTCATGTTTCCTTTCGTTATTCTATCTACGAGGCTTTTCTCGTAAAGTTTCTCCAAGTGATTGCCCCCGTAGTTGGTTGTAATAATCGTGTTCGTCCTGTTTTCAAGTATCTGATACAGGACTTTTTGCATCCAGTTGTTCCCCTGCTTGATTTCATCGCCTACACTTGACTCTTTGCCAAGATCGTCCAAAATCAAGTAGTCCACTTTCTGCAAGAACTGGATAGTCCGTCTTTCTTCCCACTTGGAATCCTTGTATCTAAAAGCGTCTTTCATCCGTGAGAATAGTTCCATGGAGGGAATATAGACCACCGAGCGCTTCAACTGGAACTTCTGGAAACTCTCGTTCAGTGTCTTAGCAATTCCAATTGCTAGATGGCTCTTCCCAACTCCAGGCGGACCGCTGATAATCGTATTCCCTTCATATCGCTCTTTCACATAGTCAACCGTCACACGTTTAGCGAAATTGACCGCCTCAGCATCTTGGTCTGTGTGAATCTCAAAGCTGCCGATAGTCGCATTCTTCAAATCAGGCGGAATAATACTCTCCTTAGCAAACAAAGAGTAAGACCTTGTATTTCTAATTTGAGCCTCAGCTTGCGCCAGTTGCTCTCCTGCTTGACTGTGGATTTTCTCCTGTCCGCATTCAGGGCAATAAGTCAGCACATTCTGCGTGCAAGGGTTGACTGAGCGCCACATATAGACTCCCTCATGCTTGGGGCATTGGGTATTCAAGGTTTCAATCTGTAAAAATCTACCCTGCAATTCATCTCTTGATACTGCTCGCATAGCACCCTCCTAGAATCCCAGTCGTGGGTTGTAACCGTCGTCTGACAATCTTAACTCACTGCTTGGCTTCCCACTTGACCGCTTCGGTCTCTGTCTATTCTCTACCAACTCAGCAGTCACTAGACCTTTCTGTTTCCAGTCTCTCAAAATACTCTCAAGATACTTAAAGTAAGGTTTACCATTGCCCACACATTCCTTGATTGCTAACTTGATAACCTCTTTACTATGGTCTTGCAAGAAGTATTTCAAATCCTCAATCTCAAACGGTGTTGGGTATCTGCCAAACTCTGAAAAAATCCAATCGTGAACAATCCCCAAGTCATTTTCGGGTGCGTCCTCTATACTATATAGATTATTAGCACCAGCACCATCTGGTTCAGTAATTCTGTTTATGTAACTCTGATTAATGTAACTCTGATTAGAATCAAAGTTTTTTACTTCCGTAGGTAAAGAATTTTTACTTATGTGGTCAAAGTTTTTTACTTCCGTAGGTAAAGAATTTTTACTTATGTAACTAGATAACCTATTTACATAAATCTTGTCGCTTTTGTTAAATTGCTTTTTTAATTCAATCAAGCCAAAATCAACTAATTCCTTTTTTCTCTTGATGATTGTAGGTTTTGATAACTGAACAAAATAATCTTTTTGTAGCTCTTCAATCGATAAATGAATATATGCTCCTTTTTCATCAATCCAGTTATTCTTCAAAGACAATTTAAGCCTATCTTTCATAATTGAATACAAAACTTTTGCTTCCATACTTAATTCTGAAAACGCTTTGTCTTTAATCAAAACAACTGGTATTTTTATGAAGTCAAGGAAATCTTCGATGTCGTCTTTTTGTATCACCATTCAACTAAATCACCTCCTATTTATAAAAATCCCCAGAAACTATACACTTGAAGTGTAGTTTTTCTCGAAAAAAATTTCATCCAGTGGAATATCAACTATACGACAGAAATCTATAGCTGTAGTTATTCTCATAGGTGTATCATATCTTTCATAATCCATGTATGTATTTCTAGAGATTCCTAATTTTTTAGCGATTTCCTCTTGAGTCATTCCTGTTTTTATTCTCGCCATTTTTAAGCTAATTTTTTGCACGCACTCACCCCCTTATCTTAATTCGTCTAAGCTGACTTCCAGTGCATCAGCGATTTTGCACATATTCGTCCACGACATCTCTTTCATCCTACCAGCCTTCAGATTTGAAAAATTAGATGGATGGACACCCGATTCCTTAGCTAAACGATACATCGACCAGCCTTTTATTTTTAATTGTTTTTCAATTTTATCCCACATCAAAAAAACACCATATGTTGTGCTTTTCAAGCACACTAAATCCTTTCTTATACAATATGTTGACAACCAAATACGTTTGGGTTATAATATATCTTGACTAAGACCTCTCACGTTTTAGTCAAAATTCCAATAGAAAGGAGAAAATTATATGTCTCGTTTACAACCTAGACCTCAAAAGAATTATCCTAACTACAACTGGGATGATTTAGATCGTTTTATTCAGGATATTCTAAGTGATCCATCGTTCAAAGTTTGTTGCGTAGACCCTGCACTTTATGCTATCCCTAAAGACGAAATTATTGCAGAATGCATAAGTGCTGGTTATACAGTTGAAGAACGTGAAGATGGCATTTTAAACATTTCATGATTAGCTAAACTAATGACTTGCGATTCAAGTCTAAAAAGTCTCGCTACTAAGTCTATCGATTGTCCGATAGGCTTTTTTCTTTTCCCACTATACGGATATCGTCTTGGTCTCATTTTCTCACCCCCCTTTCAAATGTGGTATAATCAAAATAAAACGATTGGAGAAAAAATATGTCATTTGATCTTTCTAAATTAAGCCTAGGCAGTCGCTTCGCAGGCAATTCAAAAGCATTTCAATGCCCTGTATGTTCAGGTTTCTCTTCCCATTTATGGACTTATAATCCTATTGATATCAATAGAGATTACAAAGAATCTATCAAATTTATTATAATTGCACAATGTCAGGCTTGTAATCAATTTTCTATTTGGATAACAAATGAAATCCAAATAACGTATGGCTCCAGGATAGTATTAAACACAAGCGATGCAACGTCGACATTAATTTTCCCAAATGTTGCCGAAGGAGTACCTAAACCTAATAATGATATGCCTGATGATGTGAAAGAAATCTATATTGAAGCTGGAGAAGTTCTAAATATATCGCCTAGAGCTTCTGCAGCTCTATCCCGTCTAGCTATTGAAAAGCTTGTTGCTCATTTAAACGCACAAGGTAAAGATTTAAATACCCAAATTGGAAGTCTTGTCTCTAAAGGAATGCCAATAGAAATCCAACAAATGCTAGACAGTGTTAGAGTAATAGGGAATAATGCTGTACATCCAGGTCAAATAGACATAAAAGATAACAAAGAGTTAGCTTTATCATTGTTAAGTTTTATCAACTTGATTGTAGATAATCGAATCACACAACCTAAAAAAATTCTAGACATATATAACCTATTACCTGATTCCTACCGAAATTCTATCGAAAGAAGAGATAATTAATCTTTCTCAAAGATTAATACATTTTCTTTGTCCCAATACTGAGTTACAACTCTAACCGGGTCATCTTCTGTCCCTTTCCCTCGTTTAAATGTAATTTTTATCAATTCAACAATTTCAACACTTTCCATTCCCTACTCCTTATCTTTTTTATCACATTGATACTTCACTATCTGACGAATAGTAAAAGATACAATCACAAATCCTGCTAGGATTATCAATCCAACATTTTCATCCATTGCTTTTCACGGCAAATGATGGTACACTATCAAGTAGAGGTTGGGGCTTCTGCCCCTTTCTCTACTTTTTCTTAAGCTCTTTGTCTTTGAGCTTGTAAGCTAAGTACTGCTTATGCCAAAGACGAGCTTCGTTTACTAAGCCTAGTACCAAGATGACGGTTGTGGTGTCCTTGGTTGCTAGGCTTTTTATGATGTGTTCCATCATTCGCCTTACCTCCTGTTTTATTTTGCTCTTGGAGCAACAACCTGCCAAGGATTTGAACCTTGGTGATACCAATCAGGCTACATTCATTTTATCAAGCATTCCTGCAAATGCTGCATCAAAACGAATGTCATCGATTTCCTCTTGAGTGAAACCAGCATCAAGAAGGTAACGCTCTTGGCGTTCAATCTCCTCTGCTAACTCTGTCCATCCAAAAGCGAATTGACGGCAGTTAGTACAGAATGTTTCAAGTTGGCTGTAGAGGAAGTTTCCCTCGTAAGTACCTTGGATTAAAGTTTCCTTAGCTACTGCTTTAAAGATGTTGATTGCTTTCTCGTTTAATGTGTTCATGGTGTTTTCCTCCGGTTTGTTTTGTTATTTCCTTAAGCTTGATTATATTATACTACACTTCAAGTGTAGTTGCAAGTGTTTTTTGCCTTTTTGTTAAAAAAATTTTACTTTTTTACACTTTAAGTGTACAATAGGGGTATAAAACAAAGGAAAGAAAGGAGTTAGCGAATGGATTCATTGGCTCAAAATATAAAGTACTATCGTAAACTATCTGGACTTACTCAAAAGGAATTGGCTAAGAAACTGTCAGTGGCTCCTACTGCTATATCGGCGTGGGAAGTTGGTAGAAACCAGCCTCTAATGAATAATATAGAGCAGATGTCTGCTATTTTTGGTATCAAAAAATCCCTGCTACTCGGTGAAGATTTTTCAAGTCATGTTGATAAAGCCACTTCCCCAATCCAAACCATCTACGACGAACTAAAACCTCCAAGACAAGCCAAAGTCCTGAATTATGCAAAGAGGCAACTGGACGAGCAGAAAAACGAAGAAGAAACGAAGATAAACGAAGTATCGGAGAAAGTTATCGACTTGTACCAAGTTGAGGTTGTATCTGAGACGGCAGCAGCTTCTGGATTTAACTATGGATTTGGGTACGACGATACAGACAGAGAGATTATAGAGGTCGACGAGCAACCACCACATCACGATATTGCGACTAAGGTCAGCGGAGACTCCATGCAGCCTGACTACCAAGACGGAGATATTCTCTATTTAGTAGACAAAGGACTGACCACCTACAACGGAGACCTAGCAGTTATCGCATACGGAGACCGTTCTTACTTCAAAAAGATCTATACCGAAAACGGACGCTTACGCCTCGTATCACTCAATGACAAGTACGAAGACATCACCCTAGACTTCCCACCAGCCGAAGACACACACATCAAGATTTATGCAGTTATCGGGGTGTATAGAGGGGAATAAATGACAATACAAAATAAACAGATTTTAAAGGCTTCAAAAAACTTTGAGAAAGTTCATTCAACATTTAAAAATAATAATAAATTCCGATTTTTGCCTAATTGGCTAGAAAAAGAATCTAATCTATTCTTGTCAGAAACACAAAACACTAGCAAGAGTTACAATGTTCTGAAACGTGGTTCTTTAATCTTTGTAGATTTTGGAATCAATATTGGCTCTGAATTATCAAATAGACACTGGGCTGTTGTCCTAAATAAAAATGATTCTCCAAAATCAAGGAATCTGACGGTACTTCCAATTAGTTCAAAAGAAAAAAAGTTTTCTGTTATGATTGACGAAGTTATACAGCAAAAATCCAAAAGATTCTTATTACCTATTCTTGACAAAATTGGTTTTGATTATTTTTCGATCATTCACTATGCACTTACAGAAATTACTCCTTTTGATTTAGGGAGTGCAGAAGAAATATATCAGGAATTTTTGATTCAATACGGAGATGCTTACAATTCAGAATCAGCTAAAGAAATCTATGACAACGGTGCAGGGATGGAAAAAGTGGAAAACACTAATAGAAAATTAAAAGATCTTGTTAACCATTATCAACGATTTAATAAAATTTCCTACGCAAAATGTGATCAGATAAAAACGATTAGTAAAGACAGAATTATTTACATAAACGAACTGGATCCTTGCGGAAAAATCAAGGTTAGTGACGAAACTTTAGATAGAATTGACGAAAAATTAAAAGAATTGTACTTAAAAAATTGACATTTATAAAAGTTTACTCTATAATTAGGTTACTTAGAGGTTTACCCTCATATTTTTAAACTTTGAGCCTTTGCGCTCCAGGGAAGTAGCTTAATTGTTACTTCCCTTTTTGAGTTATAAATACTTGAAATAAACAAAAACACCCCCATATTCGCCAATAGCAACCTCATCCCATAGGTCTATTGTGCAAAATTGATATTTTTTGAAAATTATATTACAATACAGCTATCAGGAGTTTAGCTCCATAAAGTTTAGGTTTGGATTTTAGATCCATAACGTGATGGTAGCCGTATTTGATACGACTACTTTTCTTTTCATATTCTAGTAAACATAAGTCGTTAAAATAAGTTGACGTTTGACAGAAATTAAAAAAAGAAATACACTAAGAATGTAAAAAAGCCTTGTTCGTCAAGGATAAAATCGTCTGGTGTACTTCTAAGAGGTACACCTTATTTTATTATCTGACGAGCTGCCAACTGTTTCCATTTTGGAAACAACTCAAAAAAATCCCCACACTCGCAAAGTTTGGCGACTCTGAGTGTGAGGATATCCAGTATAGTAAAAGGCATTAAAAGCCCTCTTTACTATACCCATTTTATCAAAAAAGTGAGGTAAATACAATGTGGATGGAAGAACTTCCCAACGGAAAATACAAATTTTTTGAGCGATATAAAGATCCATATACTGAGAAATTAAAAAAAGTTTCAGTCACGATGGAGAAGAAAACTCCCCAGGCAAGAAATCAAGCTGCTATCTTGTTGCAAGAGAAGATAAATAAAAAACTCAGCACAAAACAAGTAGAAAGCATTACATTTGAAGAAATCTATAACCTTTTCTATAAATCATGGGCGCAAACAGTAAAGGAATCAACAAAACATAATTGTAAATCAGTTGATAAGAAGATGAAGGAAATCATACCATCCGATACCATACTTGCTAATCTTGACAGGCGTTTTCTTCAAGAGGCTATTGAAAAAATTATTGAAAGCAACGGATATATTACAGCTAAAAAAGTACGGCATAGGCTCAGAGGTATCTTTAATTACGCTGTTCAATACTCTTACATTGAAAACAACGAGGTCGATTATACTACGATTCCTCAAAAACCAAAGACTTTAGAAGAACTGGAAAAAAAGCGTAACAACTTTCTCACCATGCAAGAAATAAAAGCGCTTATCGATGTCCTTAATCGTCGAGAATATCACCAAAAGTACGCTGACATGGTTCTTGTGCTGGCATTAACTGGTATGAGATATGGTGAGTTAACTGCCTTACAACTGAAGAATATAGACTTTGAAAACAACAAAATTGAGATCACAGGTAATTTTGATTCAGTAAACAAAATCAAGACGCTACCAAAGACTACAAATTCAATACGGACAATCAAAGTATCAGAGAGTGTCATAGAAGCTATCCAAAGACAAATAGTACGACTTAGCGAACGTTTCCAGCCATTGTCAAGCGATGATTATATTTTCTGTTTTGAAAAATGGAATCAACCTACAACAATAGCTTGCTTCATACAGATATTAAAAAAATATGGAAAACAGGCTAAAATAGAAAAAAACTTATCTAGCCATATTTTTAGGCATTCTCATATTTCGTTTTTAGCAGAGTCTGGCCTTCCAATAAAATCAATAATGGATCGAGTTGGACACTCAAATGCAAAGATGACTTTGGAAATCTATTCTCATACTACTGAGGATATGGAGGATAAACTGGTCAATAAATTAGATACTATTTTTTAATTCTGCCCCTTGGTTGCCCCTTTTTGATTTCACAACACAACAAAACCCCTTGAAGATATTGATAATTCAAGGGGTTGCTTTATATCGTTATAATTCATCGGCTATCTTATTGATTTTTCTGAGTCTATGGTTGACACCACTTTTGGTCAGAGGGGTGCTGAGGCTATCTGCTAACTGCTGGATAGAGTAGTCTGGGTGCTGAATCCGCAACTGCGCTACTTCCTGCAAATCCACTGGCAGATTTTCTAAGCCCATAATATCTTTGATTTTGCTGATATTGTTGATGGTCTTCATGCTGGCAGAAACTGTCCGAGCGATATTAGCTGTCTCGGCATTATTGGCTCTATTGAGGTCGTTACGGGTTTCTCGCAAAATCTTAACTCGCTCAAAATCGTCACGCGCCTTCATGGCTCCGATGACTATCAAGAAGTCCATAATATCTTCAGCACGCTGGAGATAGGTCACAGCCCCCTTCTTGCGCTCAAGCACCTTGGAATCCAGCAAAAACTGCTGGAGAAGGGAGGCAATCCCTTGCGCGTGGTCCAGATAAACAGAACTGATTTCCAACTGGTACTTGCCTGACTCAGGGTCACGAATGCTCCCATTTGCCAAGAAAGCTCCACAAAGATAAGCACGTCCTGCTTCCTCGTCCGATAAAATCGCCTCATCAATGCCTGTTTCCAGACCAAAGAAGGAGTCAGCCAAGTGCAAATCACTCAACAAATCCTGCACCTTTTCATCTGTAAAAACGGTATAGACACGATTCTTGCGAAGATTACTCCGTTGGTGGTGACGAATTTCCGATTTGATTTCGTAGAAATGGAGAAAGGACTCATAGAGGTGACGAGCCAGTTTGGCATTTTCTGTCACAACAGACAAGGTTAGGCCCGAGGTCGAGAGACCGATGCTACCAGACATCTTGATAATAGCTGATAATTCATGTCGGCTTAGATGGTGCTGACCTAGAATTTCTTCTTTTACTGCTACTGTAAAACTCATTTTCTCACCTGTATAATGCGCATCAATTCATCCACAATCAAATAACCATCGTGGAAGGCGCCTCCATTTTCCAGACGAAGGAAGTTGGATGAAATCACGCGCGGAACTTGCTTACAAAGACCAGCAAAATCATGTTCCACCTGCACCAAGTATTCATCAAACCGGTTGGAATTCATGTATTCCTGAGGAACTTTTTCGATATTCACCAAGACAGTATCGATAAAAGGTCGACCAAGGTGACGATGCAAGACCTCCACATGGTCACTATCTGTAAAATGTTCTGTCTCCCCACGTTGGGTCATGATATTGCAGACATAGGCGATTTCTGCCTTGGTTTCCAAAAGCGCCTGCCCAATTTCCTTAATCACGATATTAGGCAAAATAGAGGTAAAGAGAGAACCAGGTCCGAGGACAATCATGTCACTTTCAAGAATAGTCTGCACTACTCGACGACTGGCCAGAGGCGTATCATCGTTAAGGGTATTGGTCACATAAACATGGTCAATCATGCCTGGATGGTCTGCGATATGACTCTCTCCAGCCACTTCTGTCCCATCCTGAAAGACTGCATGAAGGGTCAAGGGATGGTCACTGGAAGGATAAATCTTCCCAGTTGTGTGGAAAAATTTGCTCAATAACTGCATGGCATTATAGGTTGAACCCTGCATTTCTGACAGGCCAGCGATAATGAGATTTCCCAATGGATGGCCAGCAAAGGCTCCAGCATCCTCAGAAAAGCGGTATTGAAAGACCTTTTCATAAAACTTAGGCATATCCGACATGGCCACAAGGACATTGCGAAGATCACCTGGCGGTGTCAACTGCTGCATATTTTTTCTGAGTTCACCTGAAGAACCACCATCATCCGCCACCGTTACGATAGCAGCGATTTCCACATCTTTTTCACGCAGACTTTTAAGAATGACGGGGATCCCAGTCCCTCCACCAATCACCGTTATCTTTGGTTTTCTCATGAACGGTTTACCGTTTCCTTTCTTCGGTCTTTGTCGCGATGCCCTTCATTAACAGGCCAATTCTTGGATAAGTCCTGCGCCAAGCGTTTAGCAAAGGCCACACTACGGTGTTGTCCACCTGTACAACCCATGGCAATGGTCAAAACAGACTTCCCTTCCTTTTGGTAACTTGGCAAAATCGGCTCAATCAAGGCCAATAAATGCTGATAAAAATCTTCTGACTCAGGATGATTCATGACATAGTCATAAACAGGTTCATCCACACCCGTTTGGTTTCTCAGCTCTGGAAGGTAGTAGGGATTTGGCAAAAAGCGCACATCAAAAACCAAGTCTGCATCAATTGGGATTCCATATTTAAAGCCGAAAGACATGACTTCGATACGGAAAGACTGGGCTTGTTCTTGATCTGAAAACTGCTCTGCAATGGTTTTACGTAGCTCACGAGGAGTGAGTTCAGTTGTATCCACCACATTTTGGCTCATATTTTTCAAAGGCGCCAAGAGCTCACGTTCCAGCTTGATTCCATCCAAAATCCGACCATCTGCAGCTAGTGGGTGACTCCGTCTGGTTTCCTTGTAACGCGCGACCAATTCCTTATCAGCTGCATCCAAAAAGAGAATTTTAAAGTCCAGTTCTTCCTTGTTTTCCAACTCATCCAAAACAGTTTGAATCTCCGAGAAGAAAGAACGGCTACGCATATCCACTACCAAGGCCAACTTAGGATCGTCTTCCTTTGTTTCCACCAACTGCAAAAACTTAGGCAAGAGAGCTGGCGGCATATTATCAATAGTAAAATAACCCAAATCCTCAAAGGACTGAATGGCTACAGTTTTGCCTGCACCACTCATTCCTGTCACAATCACCAAGTGAAGTTGTTTCTTTGTCATCTTTTTCTCCTTATATCAAAAGAAGTTTGGCAACACCAAACTTCAACTAGCTTATCCAATCTCTGCGATGACTTCGATTTCGACTTTTACATCACGAGGAAGACGAGCTACCTCTACTGCTGAACGAGCTGGGAATTCCTCTTTAAAGGCCGTTTGGTAAACCTCGTTAAAAGGAACAAAGTCGTTCATATCGCTCAAAAAGCAAGTTGTTTTGACAACATGGTCAAAGTCAGTTCCTGCTTCTGCCAAAATAGCACCGATGTTTTTCAAGACTTGTTCTGTCTGTTCTTGAATCGTTTCTCCAACGATTTCTCCAGTTTCAGGAGAGAGAGGAACTTGACCACTAGCAAACAAAAGGTTGCCAACGATTTTTCCTTGAACATAGGGTCCGATAGCCTTTGGAGCCTTGTCTGTATGTATTGTTTTTGCCATTTTCTTTTCCTCACAATTTTTCTAAGATTGCATCCCAAGCCTCATCCATTCCTGCCTTGCTGACAGATGAAAAGAGGATAAAGTCGTCACTTGGGTCAAAGTTTAATTTCTTTTTGATTGCTGATTCGTGCTTGTTCCATTTACCACGAGGAATCTTGTCCGCCTTGGTCGCAACGATGATAACCGGAATCTCGTAATACTTGAGAAATTCGTACATCTGCACATCATCTGCTGACGGGTCATGACGGAGATCCACCAAACTGACCACTGCACGAAGATTTTCTCGAGTCGTTAGGTACTCCTCAATCATGCGCCCCCACTTTTCACGTTCCTTTTTGGAAACGCGGGCATAGCCATAGCCAGGCACATCCACAAAGCGCATCTTGTCGTCAATGTTAAAGAAGTTGAGCAACTGAGTTTTCCCAGGTTTCCCTGACGTACGAGCCAGATTCTTACGGTTCAGCATGGTATTGATAAAACTAGACTTACCAACATTTGAACGCCCTGCTAGGGCAATCTCTGGCAGTTCATCCTGCGGATAATGAGACTTGTTGGCTGCACTGAGCAAGATTTCAGCATTATGTGTATTGATTTCCATAGTCACCTCTAGGCTGTTTCCAAGATTGGTTTATCCGTTCCATCGACAGCTTCTTTTGTGATGCGAACCAATTTCACATTTTCCTGACTCGGTACTTCAAACATGACATCTAGCATGGTTTCTTCGATGATGGAGCGAAGACCACGCGCCCCTGTCTTCCGTTCGATGGCCTTATTGGCAATCTCTTGAAGAGCTTCGTCGTCAAATTCCAACTCGACATCATCATAAGATAACAAGGTTTGATATTGTTTGACCAAGGCATTTCTTGGCTCTTTCAAGATACGAACCAAGTCATCAATCGTTAATTGCTCAAGGGCTGCAAAGACAGGCAAGCGTCCAATCAACTCTGGAATAATACCGAATTTTTGAATATCTTCTGCGATGATTTCTTGCATGTAAGAGCTGTTTTCATCAATTGCTTTATTATTTTGACCAAAGCCGATAACCTTTTCACCCAGACGTTGTTTGACAATTTCTTCAATACCATCAAAGGCACCACCCACGATGAAGAGGATATTTTTAGTATCCACTTGAATCATTTCTTGTTGCGGATGTTTGCGTCCACCTTGAGGCGGCACGCTAGCAACAGTTCCCTCGATAATCTTGAGAAGGGCTTGTTGCACCCCTTCACCAGAAACATCCCGTGTGATCGATACGTTCTCGCTCTTCTTGGCAATCTTGTCAATTTCATCCACGTAGATAATCCCACGCTCTGCACGCTCGATATTAAAGTCAGCAGCCTGCAAGAGTTTAAGGAGAATATTTTCCACGTCCTCACCCACATAACCAGCCTCAGTCAGAGCTGTCGCATCCGCAATCGCAAAAGGCACATTCAAGCTCTTAGCCAAGGTCTGGGCAAGGAAAGTTTTCCCTGAACCAGTTGGGTCAATCATCAAAATGTTTGACTTCTGCAAATCCACATCTTCTGACTCCTCACGCGTATCGTGGAAATTGATACGTTTGTAGTGGTTGTAAACCGCCACTGCCAAGGCACGCTTGGCACGATCTTGACCGATTACATAGTGGTTCAAGATATGGAGGAGTTCAATTGGTTTTGGCACCTCAGACAAGTCTGCCAAGACTTCCTCAACCAATTCTTCTCGAATAATTTCTTGAGCTAGCTCCACGCATTCATTACAAATAAAAGCATTGTTGCCAGCGATTATTTTTTGTACTTCTTCTTGGTTTTTGCCACAAAATGAGCAATAAACCATCATATCATTTTTTCTATTTGTAGACATGATTTCCTTCCATTCTATACTGTCATTCTATCTAAAATAAGGTCATGTAAAAAGCATGAATACTATTGACCAGATTGGTAAAGGCATTTAACCAAAGGAGGATAGAAAGCCCGTAACGCTTTTTACGAAAAGCCTGTGCTCCTGCCAGAAGGCAGATGAAACACAGAAAAGCCGTGAATAAACCAAATAAACTCCGTTCCATTAGACTTCCTTTCTCTTGCGGTATTGGATGGTAAAATCATAAGGATTTTTCTCATCTTTGGCGTAAAATTTGCTTGAAACTGTCTCAAAAAGAGACAAGTCAAACTCTTCAGGAAAATAGGTATCTCCCTCCACCTGAGCATGAATTTGAGTGACAATCACTTCATCCAAATAGGACTCAAAAGCCTGAAAAATCTGCTTCCCACCGATAATGTAGAGATTCTTTTCTTGAGCCTGATACCAGTCGAGAACAGACTGGACGTCCTGAAAAGTAGCAACCCCATCTATCTTTTCTTCCGTGTTACGTGTCAAAATCAAGGTCTCCCGTTGTGGAAGCAAGCGACGTCCCATCCCATCAAAGGTTACCCGCCCCATCAAGATAGCATGATTCAGAGTTGTTTCCTTGAAATGTTGCAGTTCTGCTGGCAAATGCCAAGGCAGACGATTATCCTTACCAATCACACCCTCTTCATCCTGGGCCCAAATAGCTACGATTTTCTTAGTCATGCTTCCATCCTTTTTACTGATAGTACTATTTTATCAAAAAACTCAAAAAAAGACTGGTTTGGAATAGCTTACAAAATAGAAAAAATCT
Organism: Streptococcus sp. 1055; assembly: GCF_013276815.1. Classification (NCBI taxonomy): domain Bacteria; kingdom Bacillati; phylum Bacillota; class Bacilli; order Lactobacillales; family Streptococcaceae; genus Streptococcus; species Streptococcus sp. 1055. The sequence goes on from NZ_VMLT01000021.1 coordinate 39,473, forward strand.
GTAAGAAATTTCCTACAGATTTATCTATGTTGCCTTGTTTCTTACAAACCAGGTGCTTGTCCAAGTTCTGCGGCAAGCATCCAGATTGTTTTATCCGTTTCATTTTTAGCGTCTGAGAAGATACCATTTGTCACATCATCACCTTCTTCATCAGTAACATCCAAACCTTTTTGGAAAAGTTCTGACAAGTAACGGTAGATAACAAGGACACGTTCCAAACTTTCTTCAACATTGCGGTATTCACCAGCTTCTTCTTCGATTTCACTGTTTTGAAGGAACTCTGTCAAAGTAGAGTATGGTTTACCACCGAGTGTAATCAATCGTTCACTGATTTCATCTAAATGACCATCAAGAGCATCCATGTACTCATCCATTTTTGGATGCCATACCATAAAACCGCGTCCACGCATGTACCAGTGCACTTGATGCAAAGCAACGTGGGCTACGTACAAATCAGCAACAGCTTGATTCAAAACTTCCTTTGTTTTTGCCAATGCTACTGGCGCTGCTTTTGTTAATGTTGCGACATCTTTTGCTGCTTCTTTTTTCAATTCTACCATTTTATTTTACCTCATTCATTATTTTTATGTAACCACTTCTTAATGATTACTACCTTAGTATACTACTAAGGAAAACCAATAGCAAGCAAAATAACCCACATGAGAAAAGTTGCAATAGACTGATAATTTAAGAATTCTTTAGAAGACGAAAAGAGGGTTGGATGCTTATAGTCAATGGAAATCCATCAGCAAACTAGGAAACTAAACCCAGCTTGACCAAAGCACAAGTTTTGAGGTCGCAGGTAGAACTGACCAAGCTGATGTGGTTTGAAGAAATTCCCCAAGACTATAATAGATTGAAATAAGATGTAACCAAGTCGATTAGGAAAGACAAATGAATTTCTAAAAATGTTTTAGCAACCGCAATGTTCTGGTCTATATTCAATCTACTATATAATACTCTTCGAAAATCTCTTCAAACCACGTCAACGTCTCCTTGCCGTAGATATAGTTACTGACTTCATCAGTCTTATCTACAACCTNNTTTCATTGAGTATAAGATTCATTTCCGAGCAAGTTCTTGAATTTACTCGAGGATAAACTATCATAAAACAAAGAAAAAGAGGGTGCTACTATCACATCCCTCTTTCAAATCATCGCTTAATACCAAACGCTGACATCTACGCGCCCTTGGATTCCTTTCATGTATTCAGAAGAGGTATATTGCCAACCTTTTTCTCCTGAATAATGAGGGTTTTCCCATTCTAAAGCATTGTTATAGGCCGCTACCCAGTTTACATGTTTTAAAATATCTGGGTGTTTTAAACGCGTCTGTAATAAACTACGATAGCTATAGACATACACATTTTGATAACCCGCCTGCTTCATCGTCTCCATGTACTTGTTGATAATCTTAACCCAAGTACCTGTATCATTCGGAGCACGCTTACTTTTATTCACATACTCCCAGTTCTCAACATCATAGTAGATAGGGTAAGACAAGTTCATATTGTATTTCTTCAGAAGTTCAATGGTCTGTTCAGCATCATTCTCAGCATCAGTCTCATTTTCAGCATAGGTATAGAGATAGACGCCATAAGGTATTCCCAGACGGTTTAACTCCTTAATGTTATGCGCCAATTCCTTGTCTTCTTTACCGCTATAACCTAGACGAACAATGACACCATCTACTTCATTTTCATCAATAACCTTTTTCCAATCATTGATACGGCCATTGTGCTCACTAATATCAATAACTTTCTTAGCATGTTCGGTTCCAACTTGTTCTTCTCTATTATTAAAGAAATAGCGTTTACCATCTCTGTGAACCCAGCCGACATTCAAATCTTTCTTTTCTTTGAGCTCACCAGAGGCCGCAAAGATATAGCGAGCGCCATCCATAATCACTTCATCAGTCGCCATGGCACCACTTCCAGTCAAATAGTAGTTGCCTTGCCACTCATTCTGAGCCATATAGCCCCACTTCTTGAAATAGTACCATTTGCCGCCCACTTTTTGCCACTCTTGGTTAGCATAAGTTCCATCGGATTTGAGATAAAAATAAGCAGAATAGGCTGGATCATAAAGCCATTCATTTTGCATCATGGCACCTTGACCGTTCAAGAAATAACTTCCTTGCCATTGGCTTTTAGCCATGTAACCCCACTTCTTGAAGTAGTACCACTTATTTCCAATCAATTGCCATTCTTGATGAGCATAAGCCCCATCTGACTTGAGATAAAACCAACTCTTGTAATTATTATCATAAAGCCACTCGTTTTGAGCCATATAGCCACCTGATTTCAGGTAGTAATTGCCCTGCCACTCATTTTGAGCATAACGACCGTCTGATTTGAGATAAAACCAAGCTTTGTAGTTATTATCAAAAATCCATTCACTTTGAGCTTTAGAACCATCAGCCTTTACATAATAATCTCCATCCCAGTGGGCAGAGACACTGTTTCTCTGTTCATTGCTACTAGTTGATGAAGTTCCTGTTGATAGACTAGATTTTTCTGAAACTGTGCTTCCACTTGTTTCATCTGCCGCAATTCCTGAAACTCTTACGCCAAGTAAGCAAAGGCTTGCTAGCCCTATACATACAAATTTTGTTTTCAATCTTTCCTCTCCTATAAAAAATGGAACAGACATCTGAATGCTGTTCCACCTAGCTTTTGCTACTTACTGATTATTTTACAAAGTCAAGCAAAGCCAAGAAGCTTTCAGCTTCAAGTGACGCACCACCTACAAGGGCACCGTCAACGTCTGGACAAGCCATGTATGAAGCAACGTTCTCAGGTTTAACAGAACCACCGTATTGAACACGAACTTTGTCTGCAACTTCTTGACCAAAGTCAGCAGCTACAACGTCACGAACAACTTTACACATTTTTTGTGCGTCGTCTTGTGAAGCTGATTTACCAGTACCGATAGCCCAGATTGGTTCGTAAGCGATAACTGATGCAGCAACTTGTTCAGCAGTCAATCCAGCCAATGCAGCAGATACTTGAGCACCTACAAATTCAGCAGCTTTACCAGCTTCGTAAGTTTCAAGTGACTCACCACAACAGATGATTGGAAGCATACCGTTTGCAAAGATTGCTTTTGCTTTTTTGTTGATATCTTCGTCAGTTTCATGGAAGTAGTCACGGCGTTCTGAGTGACCGATAACAACGTAGTCAGTACCGATTTCTTTCAAAACTTGTGGGCTTGTTTCACCAGTGAAGGCACCTGCATTTTCAAAGTAGCAGTTTTGAGCAGCAACTTTAAGGTTTGAACCTTTTGCCGCAGCAAGAACTGTTGTCAAATCAAGAGCTGGAGCAGCGATACCTGCTTCAACAAGATCTGATGAAGGAAGTTTTGACGCAACTGCTTCAACGAATGCTTTAGCTTCTTCTGGATTTTTGTTCATTTTCCAGTTACCAGCGATAAATGGTTTACGTGACATTTCACATACCTCTTTTTTCAATTTATTTTCTATTTATTTTATCACAATTAGACACAGCTTGCAAATCTTACTCGGATTTCAAGCCTGCTGACATGGATTAATCCTTCCAGAGATCCATAGCATTTCTGAAATCTGCCGATACCTGTGTCAACTGAGGATTGCTTGCTTCTCTTTCTGCCCGCTTAGCCTCGATTTGAGCCACACTTTTGATACCTTCATGTCGCCAGTTTCTCAAAATCGCCTGGATGTACTTCCAGTTTGGTTTTCCATTCAAAACAGCTTCACGAAGAGCTTCCTTAATCAAGTCAGCACTGGTTCCATCTTCCTTTAGTGTCTTCATCAAATCCTCAATCTCAAAAGGCGTCAACAAGCGTCCCAACTCCTGCTGGAAGGTTTCCACCAAATCCTTAAGCTGATTTTGAGGTATCAACTGGTCTGAACTCGAAGCAATAGCTCCAAGCAAGTCATCCAAACGTTCCAAAGCCAAACTAGCATCAAAGAGCAATTCAATTTCGCCATTCAATTCGATCGTTCGATACTGAAGCAGTCCCCTCTCCGTCAGATTGGAAATAGCCTGATTGACTTCCGAAATTTCCTTGCCAATCCTTTCAGCAATCTGGCTGGGCGACATTTCTTCTAAGCCTGTCGTATTTTGCAAATAGAAAAATTGCCAGACTAGAAAATCATCGCTGGAAGGAAAGAGTTCCTTAAAATGCAAGAGAAGGGCACTCGGTAAAACCAAGTTCCCTGATTTAAAAGCGTCTAAATATGTCATAATTCCTCTTATAAATACCCAAATGTAGATGCATCATCTTCTATTTTTCTCCAGTCAAAAGGCGTCTCCTGATAGACCGCATAATTCACCCAGTTACTGAAAAAGAGGGCTGCTGATGAAGACCAACAAAGACAAGGTGTCTGGTTGACATCATCATCCTTAAAGTAATTTTCTGGAATATGAGGATCCAAACCTGCATCACGATCTCGGAAATATTCATTTGCCAAGGTATCACGGTCATATTCCAAATGCCCAAAACTATAAATTTCACGCAAATCACGACTAGCCAAAATCGAAACCCCAACCTGAGAACCCTCTGATAAAATCTCGAGATTGGTTTTGTTTAAGACCTCTTCCTTAGAAATCTCCGTGTGCCGAGAATGAGGGGAAACATAGCTATCGTCAAAGCCTCTTAAAAGAAGGTGCCCTTCTTTTAAAGTGTCCTGAGGATAAATACCCGATAACTTACTGTCCATCTGGTATTTTTCCACTCCATAACGCAGATAAAGACCAGCCTGAGCCCCCCAACAGATATAAAGGGTCGAATAGACATGGGTCTTGGACCACTCAAGCACCTGGCTAAATTCCTCCCAATAGTCCACTTCCTCAAATGGTAAATGCTCAACTGGAGCACCCGTGATAATCATCCCATCAAAATACTCATCCTTGACTTCAGGAAAGGTTTTATAAAAGGTCTCCATGTACTCTGAACGAGTTGTTTTAGAACGATGGCTCTCCATATAGAGAAAATCAATATCCAATTGCAGGGGCGTATTAGCCAAATGGCGCAACAACTGGGTTTCTGTGACCATTTTCTGTGGCATGAGATTTAAAATTAAAATCTTCAAAGGACGGATATCTTGGTGGGCCGCACGTTGATCATCCATGACAAAGATATTCTCTGTCCGTAAAATCTCAACAGCTGGTAATTTTCTATCAATTCGAATCGGCATAACCCTCTCCTAACTGTACTCTTTCAGAAATAATTGCATATGTTTGAAACTCTTCGAGAATCTCTTCAAACCGCGTCAACGTTGCCTTGCCGTACGTATATGTTACTGACTTCG
>NZ_VMLT01000021.1:44795-76198 GCF_013276815.1 Streptococcus sp. 1055
TATCTGCAACCTCAAAGCTGTACTTTGAGCAGCTTACGGCTAGTTTACTCTTTGATTTTCATTGAGTATGAAACTAAATTTCAAACACATAGTCCTTTTATTATACTGCAAGAAGATATAGTTTTCAATTATAGTTTTTCTCTAACTAGCTATAGTCTATTTTTATATCCTAATGTAGAGAAAACAGCCCTAGGGACTGTTTTTCATTAATAATGCATAAGAACCTTGTAATCGTAGTCCCCGATTTTTTCACGGCCGTTCAATTCATCCAATTCAACAAGGAAGGCACAACCTGCTACAATACCACCAAGTTTTTCAATCATCTCGATAGTTGCCTTAACAGTTCCACCTGTTGCCAAGAGGTCATCTACAATAAGAACGCGTTGACCTGGTTTGATTGCATCCGCATGCATAGTCAAGGTATCAACACCGTACTCTTTTTCATAGTCAGCAGAAATGACTTCACGTGGCAATTTACCTGGTTTACGAACAGGTGCAAAACCAATTCCCAACTCAAAGGCAACTGGACAGCCCACAATAAATCCACGAGCCTCAGGCCCTACAACCATGTCAATTTTCTTGTCAGTAGCATACTGAACAATTTCACGAACAGCGTAGCTATAAGCATTTCCATCAGCCATCAAAGGACTAATATCACGGAAGGTGATACCTTCTTTTGGATAATTTTCAATTGTTGCAATGTAATCTTTTAAATTCATATTTTTCTTTCTTTCAAAGTTTTTACTCTCTATTATAGCATATTTTCCAGTAAAGAAGAAAGGGAAAACAATATTTCATTTGCTAGTCACCCTATAAGTCAAATAAGACGACCATTTTTATTCAAGGCACGTCACAAGATAGATACATAATATGACTTCCCTAGCAAAAAGGAGAGAAGCATTTTGTTTCTCTCCCTAGACTAACTGATATCTCTCCACTACAATCGATAAAGAGATATCTTTTCTTGTACTGCTTTGAATTTTATTTATTTTAATAGACTGTTTTTTCAGTTTCTACATCGAAGAAGTGTGCTTTGTTCAAGTCAAATCCAAGTTCAACTGTTGCACCTGTTTGCAAGTAATCACGAGCATCAACTTTAGCAACAAATTCGTCTTTACCAACTTGGCAGTATAGGTGAGATTCTGAACCAAGCAGTTCTGATACAGAGATAGTCGCTTTTACAACACAGTCTGGGAATGTTTCAAGGAAAGCAGGTTCTGCATTCACATCTTCTGGACGGATACCGAAAATCAACTCTTTACCTTCGTAGCCTTTTTCGCGAAGAACTTTCAATGCTCCTTCTGGAACTTTCAAACGGAAACCATCAGAAATAATTTCGCTACCAACTAATTTCACATTGATGAAGTTCATTGCTGGGCTTCCGATGAATCCTGCAACGAATTTGTTAACTGGGTTTTTGTAAACTTCTTGAGGAGTACCGATTTGCTCAACACGTCCGATAGTACCTGTACCAGCAGGGTTCTTAGTTGCTGACATGATAACGATACGGTCTGCAAGTGTCATCGCTTCTGTTTGGTCGTGAGTTACGTAGATAGTTGTAGCTCCGATACGACGGTGGATTTTCGCAATTTCAGCACGCATTGATACACGAAGTTTTGCATCCAAGTTTGACAAAGGTTCGTCCATCAAGAATACTTTTGCATCACGGACGATGGCACGACCCATGGCAACACGTTGACGTTGACCACCTGAAAGGTCAGCTGGTTTACGTTCCAAGAATTCTTTCAATCCAAGGATTTCAGCTGCTTCTTGCACACGTTTGTCGATGTCTTCTTTGCTGTATTTACGCAATTTCAAACCGAAAGCCATGTTATCGTATACAGTCATGTGTGGGTAAAGAGCGTAGTTTTGGAATACCATGGCGATGTCACGGTCTTTTGGAGCTACGTCGTTGACAACCACGCCATCGATAGATGCAGTACCTTCTGTGATGTCTTCAAGACCAGCAATCATACGAAGGGTTGTTGATTTACCACATCCTGAAGGACCTACGAAAACGATAAATTCTTTATCTTTGATATTCAAGTTGAAATCTTCAACTGAATAGTGTTCGCTGTTTGGATATTTTTTGTAAATATTTTTAAGATTCAATTCTACCATGAGGTGAACTCCTTTTGTTTTTGATAATTATATTATAGATGAAAACGTTTTACATTTCTATGGCAAGGTGACCAAAAAAACAAAAAAATTCTGTGCAACTTGCACAAAACTTTAGAGAATATCGGAGAATTTGAAGAAGATAATCTTTATTATTCTTCTATACAAAAGCAGAAACAAGGATCAGCTTTCCCATATTTTCGCTGATTCTCCACTACATTTGACTGGATTCTAATTTTTTAGAGAAATACAAAAGAGCTAGCCTAAGCTAACTCTTATCCTATGCGGAGAGAGGGACTTGAACCCTCACGACCTAAAGCGGTCACAGGATCCTTAGTCCTGCGCGTCTGCCAATTCCGCCATCCCCGCGTCGATTACTTTACTAGTATATCAACTTTTGGGATGCTTGTCAACACTTTTTTTCAATTTTTTTCATTTCATCAACCAAATTACTCTAAAATTTCATTTAGATTTTCATCTACTAACTTAGCTCCAAGTGTATTTTTGAAATGACCTAGGGCAAATTGATGATTTTCAGGCCAGATGGAAGCAACAGCTGGTTGAACAATCTCGATGTCATAACCTAGATTATAGGCATCAATAGCTGTATGCAGGACACAGATATCCGTCAAGACACCTGTTAAGATAACTGTAGAAATGCGACGCTCTCTCAAACGAATATCTAGGTCAGTCCCTGAAAAAGCTGAGTAATGGCGTTTATCCATCCAAAAGACACGACTGTCTGAACCATGCTCTTGATAAAAGATCCCCAAGTCTCCGTATAAATTGCGTCCACTAGTCCCAATCAGATTATGAGGAGGAAATAGTTTACTTTCTGGATGAAAACAATCGTTTTCTTCATGAGCATCAATAGTAAAGAAGATATAATCTCCCCGTTCAAAAGCTAATCGAGTCACCTTGCTAATGGCATCCGAAATAGCCTGAGCTGGAGCCCCTGCTGTCAATTTACCACTATCAGCAACAAAATCTTCTGTATAATCAATCGAAATTAAAGCTTTAGTCATTAGTAATCTCTTTTCTTCACTTCTTCAAAAATATCTGAAATCAAGACCTTAAGGTAGGTTCCCTTCATTCCAAGTGAGCGACTTTCAATAATTCCCGCAGATTCAAGTTTACGAAGGGCATTGACAATCACAGAGCGGGTAATTCCGATACGGTCTGCAATCACTGATGCAGTCAACTGCCCTTCATTTCCATTTAATTCCCCTAAAATTGCTGAAACAGCACGGAGTTCGGAGTAAGAAAGGGTATTAACCGCCATGGTGACAGCAGTACGGCGACGGATATTTTTCTCATCTTCTTCACGCTGGAAGTTAAGAAGCTGAATCCCAACAACGGTACTGGCAATCTCAACAAGAATCAAGTCCTCATCTTCGAATTTTTTATCATTGCGCCAAATAATCAAAGAACCAAGGCGAATCCCCGATACATGAATCGGTGCAATAGTCGTCAAGCCATCTGGAAAATCTTCTCTACTCTCAACAGGGAAAATACTCATATCATGCTCAACAGGCAAATTTGCTTCTGTTTCGTAAATCATATTAGCCCCTTGAACGTAGTCATCTGGGAAAATCTTAGTTTGGAAGAATTGCTCTACGCGATCTGTATTTGTTTTATAACGCATAAAATAGCCAAGCAGACGTCCCTTACTATTGATAATGCAGGCATTGCAATGAATAATATCCGCTAACTGACGCGTAATAGCGTTGTAAGGAAGCTCATCCTGAAACTGCTCCTCTGAGCGCTTCAAAATTGATGTAATCTTTCTTGTTTTTTCTAATAAATGTGCCATTTTTCACCTCGAATTTAATCGCTATCATTATAACATAAACAGATTGAATTTTCAATTATTATCTGAAAATTGCTTATTTAATTGCAATTTAGACTAGCTGAAATATTTTAGAAAATTATGTTTTCTTATTGACAACCTAATTTATATTTGATATTATATCATTATAAAAAGGTAGGTTGATAATACCTTTCCATTTCACCTATCCTTTGCTATCACCATCTTCTTTCACCCTTGGTCTCCTTATATAAAAAAGCGATTCATTTTGAACCGCTTTTTCTTATTTATCTCCCTTGTTACGAATAACAAAGCCTGTTTGCTTTTCACTTGAAGTATTGCGTGGTTTTTTATTATCCTTACGGTAACGTCTGTCTTTATCAAAACGATCATTGCCACGACTTCCTTTTTTGAAATCATCCCGACGACCATTACCACGGCGATCACGGTCTCGACGATCACGGTCTCGACGGTCATCTCCACGACGACCTCCCTTAGCTTTACCACCGAAGCCATTACCTGATGGTTTAAATGGCAGTGGTTTTTCACGCGCAATCTCCACTTCTGGAAGGCTATCCGGATCTTGAACAGTCAGACTCAAGATATACATTGCCAATTCTTCTGGAGTAAATTCGGCAGCTAGCTTACGAGCATCCTTACCAAATTTCTCAAAGTTAGCACGGATAGTCTCATCTGCAAAATCACGTTCGATTTTCTTGAGAGCTACCTGTTTTTTAGCTTGGAAGGCTTCTTCTGCACTTGCAGGTTTGAGACCTTTCATGCGTTTCTTGGTCAAGTTTTCAATGATTTGGAGGTAGCCCATTTCATTTGGTGATACGAAAGTAATAGACTGACCTGACTTACCGGCACGACCTGTACGACCGATACGGTGAACATAACTTTCAGGATCTTGTGGAATATCGTAGTTATAGACATGGGTCACACCTGAAATATCCAAACCACGCGCTGCAACGTCCGTCGCAACTAGAACATCCAGATTTCCATTTTTAAAGTCACGAAGGACACGAAGACGTTTGTTTTGGTCTAGGTCTCCATGAATTCCTTCTGCACGGAAGCCACGGATTTTCAAACCACGAGTCAATTCATCCACACGACGTTTGGTACGACCAAATACGATAGCAAGCTCAGGTTGCTCCACATCCATGAGACGTGTCATAGTATCAAATTTTTCTTGTTCCTTAACTCGGATATAGTATTGATCAACCAATTCTGTTGTCAATTCCTTAGCAGCAATCTTCACATGCTCAGGTTCTTTCATAAACTGAACACCGATACGTTTGATGGCATCTGGCATAGTTGCTGAGAAAAGAAGAGTTTGTCGATTTTCAGGGACACGGGAGATGATAGCTTCAATGTCTTCAAGGAAGCCCATGTTGAGCATTTCATCCGCTTCGTCAAGGATAAGCGTTTCAATATCTTGTAATTTCAAGGCCTTGCGTTTGATCAAGTCTAAGAGGCGACCAGGTGTTCCCACCACGATATGGGCACCAGATTTAAGAGCCTTAATTTGTTTTTCAATGCTTGATCCGCCGTATACTGAGCGGACTTTGACTCCCTTGCTACGACCAAAACGGAACAATTCCTCTTGACTTTGGACAGCGAGTTCACGAGTTGGAGCGATCACCAAGGCTTGGATAGTCGCTTCTTCTGTACGGATTTTTTCAAGGGTAGGCAAGCCAAAGGCTGCAGTTTTTCCTGTACCAGTCTGAGCTTGACCGATAACGTCCTTGCCTTCAAGGGCCAAGGGAATGGTTTGTTCTTGGATCGGACTGGCTTCTACAAAACCAGCTTTTTCAATCTCTGCTAGCAAATCAGCAGACAAGTTTAATTCATTAAATTTCACGTTGTTCTTCTTTCTAAAGGTGGTGCGAAGCCACCCCATAGGGCTTAGTGTATACTTTTCTTTTTATGACGTATTTTCATATACTGGATATAAAATCGTGTTGCTTCTTTTCCACAAAAGAAAAGTACTGTTTTCTTTGCAACCTATCTAGTATAACACAAGACCAGAGCAAAAGATAGCCCAATTTCTCTAGAAAATCATGTAAGCGGTTTTTGGCTTTCCTTTTTGATTGAACGACCTAGATAATAAGACAAAGCCAAGGCGATACTATATAAAATGATAAAAACGAACAAGGTTTGTGTGTAAGAATGAGCCATTTTATAAGTCTCTGCTAATAAAATAGGTCCCGCTAAACCAGCCATTGCCCAAGCCGTTAAAATATAACCATGCAGAGCGGCCAATTCCTTGGTTCCAAAAATATCACTGAGATAAGCTGGAATCAAAGAAAAACCAGCTCCATAGCAAGTCATCAAAATAGACATAGCGACTACAAATAAAACGGAATCTGTAAAGAGCCAAAGTGAGAGAGAAAAGAAAAGATTGACAAGCAGTAATATACTAAAGGTTAGAGGGCGACCGATATAGTCAGACAAACTCGCCCAAAGCAAGCGACCAAATCCATTGAAAATCCCCAAAACGCCCACCATTACTGCTGCATGACTTGTAGACAAGCCAGCCATCTCCTGTGCCATTGGCGATGCCGCTGAAATTAAGCCTAAACCACAAGCTATGTTGATAAAGAAAATAATCCAAAGTATATAAAACCGATTGCTTTTTAGAGCCTGATTTGCAGTCATCCCTTGCGTCAAAGAGGCTGTTTTTTCTTTCCCTGAAACAGATAAAATTGCAAGTTCTTGCTCATTTGGACGCTTAATGAATTGTGAAGCTAGGAGCATGATAATAAAGTAACTTGCACCTAAAATATAAAAAGTTTCTACAAGCCCTACCCCTGCGATGAGATGTTGCGCTATGGGACTAGTCAATAAAGAAGCAAAACCAAACCCCATAATCGCTAAACCTGTTGCGAGACCACGTTTATCAGGAAACCATTTTATAATCGTTGACACAGGGGTAATGTATCCTGCTCCCAAACCAAGCCCACCTAAAATTCCATAAGCGAGATACAACAACCACAGCTCCTGACGGTCTATTGCAAATCCTGTTAAGATATTTCCACCTGCGTATAGAAAAGCAGATAGACTCCCCATGACTCTCGGACCAAATTTTTCTACCAAACGCCCCATAAATGCAGCCGATAAGCCTAAACAAAAGATTGCTAGACTAAAGGCAAAGGCAACAGAAGCCTGATCCCATCCCGTTTTTTCAATAATAGGGTTACGATAAACACTCCAAGCATAAGTCGAACCCAGCATTAAGTGTAAAATGACCCCAGCAAAGGCAATAATATAGCGATTCGATTTCATAAAACCTCCTATTTTCGAACATTTATTCTATCTTATATAAAAATAGATAGGATTTTAGTTTATCAAGCTTGTCAAAAAATTACTAGTTTTTTGTCTAGAAAGCGTTTTTATATTTTTCTGTCTTTTTCGTAGCAGAATTGTGCAAAAGTTTTTTTCTTGTGCTAGAATGAAATTCGAATAGGAGGAACTCTAAATGTTAACTTATGATTTAATCGTTATTGGATTTGGTAAGGCTGGTAAAACACTAGCTGGTAAATTGGCTTCAGCTGGCAAAAAAGTTGCCCTCGTTGAACGTAGCAAAGCTATGTATGGTGGAACTTGTATCAACATTGGTTGTATCCCAACTAAAACCTTGCTAGTTGCTGCTGAGAAGGGCTTGTCTTTTGAAGAAGTCATTGCTACCAAAAATACTATCACTGGTCGCCTCAACGGTAAAAACTATGCGACTGTTGCTGGTACAGGCGTGGATATCTTTGATGCGGAAGCTCACTTCCTTTCAAATAAAGTCATCGAAATCCAAGCTGGTGATGAAAAGAAAGAACTGACTGCTGAAACAATCGTCATCAACACTGGTGCTGTTTCAAACGTCTTGCCTATCCCTGGACTTGCTACAAGCAAGAACGTCTTTGACTCAACAGGTATCCAAAATTTGGACAAATTGCCTGAAAAACTTGGAGTCCTTGGTGGTGGAAATATCGGTCTTGAATTTGCTGGCCTTTACAACAAACTTGGAAGCAAGGTTACAGTCCTAGATGCCTTGGATACATTCCTACCTCGTGCAGAACCTTCCATCGCAGCTCTTGCTAAACAATACCTGGAAGAAGACGGTATTGAATTGCTTCAAAATATCCATACTACTGAAATTAAAAACGACGGTGACCAAGTGCTTATCGTAACTGAAGACGAAACTTACCGTTTCGATGCCCTTCTCTACGCAACTGGACGTAAACCAAATGTAGAACCACTTCAACTTGAAAATACAGATATTGAACTTACTGAACGTGGTGCTATTAAAGTAGACAAACATTGTCAAACAAACGTTCCTGGTGTCTTTGCAGTTGGGGATGTCAACGGTGGCCTTCAATTTACTTACATTTCACTTGATGACTTCCGTGTTGTCTACAGCTACCTTGCTGGAGATGGCAGCTACACACTTGAAGACCGTCTCAATGTACCAAACACCATGTTTATCACACCTGCACTTTCACAAGTTGGTTTGACTGAAAGCCAAGCAGCAGATTTGAAACTTCCATACGCTGTTAAGGAAATTCCTGTTGCAGCCATGCCTCGTGGTCACGTAAATGGAAACCTTCGCGGAGCTTTCAAAGCTGTTGTTAATACTGAAACCAAAGAAATTCTTGGAGCAAGCATCTTCTCAGAAGGTTCTCAAGAAATCATCAACATCATCACTGTTGCTATGGACAACAAGATTCCTTACACTTACTTCACAAAACAAATCTTCACTCACCCAACCTTGGCTGAGAACTTGAATGACTTGTTTGCGATTTAAGTTGAGATCACATCTTAACTGACAGCCCTCTGAGGGCTGTTTTCATTTCTGCGAAATCTCATACTCTTCGAAAATCAAATTCAAACCACGTCAGCTTCACCTTGCCGTACTCAAGTACAGCCTGCGGCTAGCTTCCTAGTTTGCTCTTTGATTTTCATTGAGTATCAAATCTGTCTTTTCCCTCTTTTGTGATATAATAGAAACATGAACTTAAAAACTACTTTGGGCCTTCTTGCTGGGTGTTCTTCCCACTTCGTTTTAAGCCGTCTTGGACGTGGAAGTACGCTCCCAGGGAAAGTCGCCCTTCAATTTGATAAAGATATTTTACAAAACCTAGCTAAGAACTACGAGATTGTCGTGGTCACTGGAACAAATGGAAAAACCCTGACAACTGCCCTCACTGTCGGCATTTTAAAAGAGGTTTATGGTCAAGTTCTAACCAACCCAAGCGGTGCCAACATGATTACAGGAATTGCAACAACCTTCCTAACAGCCAAATCTTCAAAAACTGGGAAAAATATTGCCGTCCTCGAAATTGACGAAGCCAGTCTATCTCGTATCTGTGACTATATCCAGCCTAGTCTTTTTGTCATTACTAATATCTTCCGTGATCAGATGGACCGTTTCGGTGAAATCTATACTACCTATAACATGATATTGGATGCCATTCGGAAAGTTCCAACTGCTACTGTTCTCCTTAACGGAGACAGCCCACTTTTCTACAAACCATCTTTCCCAAATCCTATACAGTATTTTGGTTTTGACTTGGAAAAAGGACCAGCCCAACTGGCTCACTACAATACCGAAGGGATTCTCTGTCCTGACTGCCAAAGCATCCTCAAATATGAGCATAATATCTATGCAAACTTGGGTGCCTATATCTGTGAAGGTTGTGGATGTAAACGTCCTGATCTCGACTATCGTTTGACAAAACTGGTTGAGTTGACCAACAATCGCTCTCGCTTTGTCATAGATGGCCAAGAATACGGTATCCAAATCGGCGGGCTCTATAATATCTATAACGCCCTAGCTGCTGTGGCCATCGCCCGTTTCCTCGGCGCAGATTCCCAACTCATCAAACAGGGATTTGACAAGAGCCGTGCTGTCTTTGGACGCCAAGAAACCTTTCATATCGGTGACAAGGAATGTACCCTTGTCTTGATTAAAAATCCAGTCGGTGCAACCCAAGCTATCGAAATGATCAAACTAGCACCTTATCCATTTAGCCTATCTGTCCTCCTTAATGCCAACTATGCAGATGGAATTGACACTAGCTGGATCTGGGATGCAGACTTTGAGCAAATCACTGACATGGACATTCCTGAAATCAACGCTGGCGGTGTTCGTCATTCTGAAATCGCTCGTCGCCTCCGAGTGACTGGCTATCCAGCTGAGAAAATCACTGAAACGAGTAATCTGGAGCAAGTTCTCAAGACCATTGAGAATCAAGACTGCAAGCATGCCTATATTCTGGCAACTTATACTGCCATGCTGGAATTTCGTGAACTGCTGGCTAGTCGTCAGATTGTTAGAAAGGAGATGAACTAATGGTTTATACTTCACTTTCCTCAAAAGATGGCAATTACCCCTATCAGCTCAACATTGCCCACCTCTACGGAAATCTCATGAATACCTACGGGGACAATGGAAACATCCTCATGCTCAAGTATGTTGCTGAAAAACTGGGAGCCCATGTGACCGTTGACATCGTTTCTCTCCATGATGATTTTGATGAAAATCACTACAACATCGCCTTTTTCGGAGGCGGTCAAGACTTTGAACAAAGTATCATTGCAGACGACCTACCTGCTAAAAAAGAGAGCATTGACAACTACATCAAAAACGACGGTGTGGTTCTCGCTATCTGCGGTGGTTTTCAACTATTGGGTCAATATTATGTTGAAGCTTCAGGCAAACGCATCGAAGGACTAGGGGTCATGGGCCACTACACTCTCAACCAGACCAATAACCGTTTTATCGGGGACATCAAGATTCACAATGAAGATTTCAATGAAACCTACTATGGATTTGAAAATCACCAGGGACGTACCTTCCTCTCTGATGACCAAAAACCACTGGGACAGGTTGTCTATGGAAATGGAAACAACGAAGAAAAGGTCGGCGAAGGGGTTCATTATAAGAATGTCTTTGGTTCCTACTTCCACGGGCCTATCCTCTCTCGTAATGCCAATCTGGCTTATCGCCTAGTCACTACAGCCCTCAAGAAGAAATATGGTCAGGACATCCAACTCCCTGCCTATGAAGATATTCTCAGCCAAGAAATCGCTGAAGAATACAGTGATGTCAAAAGCAAGGCTGACTTTTCTTAAACAAAGTGAAACTATATCAAAGAACTCCGTTATCTTGTCGGAGTTTTTTTGTCTTTTCTTTTACCCTTCTCCCTTGCATTTTCTCTCTTTTTTTGCCAAAATAGAGGGGTAGAAAGAAGGTAGCATATGTCTAAATTACAACAAATCGTAACATATCTTGAATCAGAAAAACTAGACGTCGCTGTCGTATCTGACCCCGTCACAATCAATTACCTCACTGGTTTTTACAGTGATCCCCATGAACGCCAAATGTTCCTCTTTGTCCTAGCGGATCAGGAACCTCTCCTCTTTGTCCCAGCTCTTGAAGTAGAACGTGCAAGTAGCACCGTTTCCTTCCCAGTAGTGGGCTATGTCGATTCTGAAAATCCATGGCAAAAAATCAAACATGCTCTTCCACAACTTGACTTCAAACGTGTCGCTGTTGAGTTTGACAATCTCATCTTGACCAAATACCATGGTTTGAAAACAGTTTTTGAAACTGCTGAGTTTGAAAACCTCACTCCTCGTATCCAACGCATGCGCCTCATCAAATCAGCTGATGAAGTACAAAAAATGATGGTTGCAGGTCTTTATGCGGACAAGGCTGTTCATGTTGGTTTTGACAATATTTCTCTTGATAAGACTGAGACAGATATCATCGCACAAATTGACTTTGCCATGAAACGTGAAGGTTACGAAATGAGCTTTGATACCATGGTCTTGACTGGTGATAATGCTGCGAATCCACACGGCATTCCAGCAGCTAATAAGGTTGAAAATGATGCTCTTCTCCTCTTTGACCTGGGTGTTCTGGTCAATGGCTATGCGTCAGATATGACTCGTACAGTCGCTGTCGGCAAACCAGACCAATTCAAGAAAGATATTTACAACTTGACTCTTGAAGCCCAACAAGCTGCTCTTGACTTTATCAAGCCAGGTGTGACTGCTCATGAAGTGGACCGCGCTGCCCGTGAGGTCATCGAAAAAGCTGGTTATGGTGAGTACTTCAACCACCGTCTCGGGCATGGTATCGGTATGGATGTCCATGAATTCCCATCTATCATGGAAGGAAACGACATGGTCATCGAAGAAGGCATGTGCTTCTCTGTTGAACCAGGTATCTATATCCCTGGTAAAGTCGGTGTTCGTATTGAAGACTGCGGTGTTGTTACCAAGGATGGCTTTGACCTCTTTACAAGTACCAGCAAAGACTTGCTTTATTTTGATTAAGATAGCAACAAACCCTAGTTAGACAAGAAGAATCACTTCTGTTTTATGACGTCCATTCTGAATGAAATTCTTCATTGTTCCCCTATGATTGGTTACAAGTCTCTCAATATTTTTAAGCCCCCATCCCTCTGTCTGACGTTCCTTTCGTATTACCAATTCATTCTCATCAAATGAATTCTCGATAGCAATAAAGAGTTTCTTCTGAAAATATCGTATTCCTAAGATCAAGACCCTATCTTCTTTATTACTCAAGCGCATACAGGCTTCAAGACTATTGTCCAACAAATTACCAAGTAAAACCGCTAAAATATCTGGATTGATTTCTAATCGTTGAGGTACAAAACAATCAATTTCCAATTGTATGTCCTCTACCTTATCCTGTAATTTTTGATTGAGTAAAAAGTTAATTGTTGTATTCTTGGAGTAACAGACAGTTTGGTTCTCTATACTATTTGTCATGCTTTGGAGATAAGACTTCGCTTGTTCAGGATCTTCTTTTAAAAGTGCAAGGAGGATTAAATGTTGATTTTTCAAATCGTGTTGAATCCTTTGAATCCTCCTATAATCTTTTTTAGATTGTTTCATTTCTCTCAGTTGAAAGGTCATCTGTTCCGTCTCTAGTATGCTTTGATAATACCTCTGTTGTTGCTGAGAAAGATATAGGGTGAAATAGAGAGAAGAGAACGTTAACACAATGAGGGCTAATACAGAAACAAAAGAAAGATAATCCTTCTCAAACACTTGCCCTTGAATCGCTGATACTGTAAAAGCAAAACAAATGGACAAAAATGGTACAATAAACTGGTATAACCAAGTCCCTTTAGAAACAGTATAAACTAACTTTTGATGTGCACGAAAAAGTTGTCGAAGAACCAGGGTCACTAGCAATGATAAAAGAAAAGCTACAGCGAGATAAAAAAGCATGGCTATTAGATTTTCTGAAATGACTGATAAAGGGGAAAATAGTTGCACTGCTTGATTGAGTATAGTACCAGCTAGTAAAGTTAGACTCATCTGACAAAAAATCCAAAACGAAGATTCTTGAACAGCATATCCAAAATAAAGACCTAAAAAATAATACTCTGCGATACTGAGAATAAGATTCCCTACTAAGAAAAGATTAGCTCCTGAAAATAATATCGTCAACAAGGCATGGAAAAATAAAAGGAGAGAAGTAAAGATACAAATTCTCCTAGACTTTTCTTTTTGGGACAGAGGTCTATAAAAGAAAATAATTCCCAAAAATAAATCAAACAGAATACTCACAATCCGCAAACTGACTAACATTAAAAATTCCTCTCACTCAGATAATAATAATACTTTTCTCTAAAAGACGTTTGAAATTTTCGGCTAATTGGAAGGTGATTTTCATCCATTCCATTTAAAATTGTGACTATTTGCGAATCAAACTCTGTCACATATCTAGGATTGATAATATAGGAAGAATGAATTTGAATAAAGTAATCAGGTAATTTCTCTAAAATATCTTTCGTTTTAAGCAAAGCTTTGTAAGTCTGATCTTTAGTGTAAATAAAGACAGCACGCTTATCCTTTTCAAAAAATACAATGTCATTTAAAGGCAGTGAATAATGCTGCTTTCCAAAAGTAAACGTAAATACAGCTTGCCCTAAATTCAAAAAACGTACCACTCTATCCAGAGTTTTATATAATTTTTTAGAAGTCACTGGTTTAAGTAAATAATCAAAAGTCTGCACTTCAAAAACCTGCTCCATATAATCTCGATAACTGGTAACAAAGATAATCGGGATAAAAGGGTTTACCTTACGGATTTTTTGTGCCATATCAATTCCTGTTATCTGTGGCATCTCGATATCCAAAAAAACACAACTGTACTTCTCTGTCAATTGTTCTAATAGTTTTTGGGGATTCGTATAAACACTCGTTTCTATTTTGATGTCCTTATAAGATAAGAGTAAGTTTTCTAGCTGACTACCATCCCTATTAGAATCATCACAAATCGCAATTTTTAACATCAAATTCCTCACTACAAGCATGATTTTGCCAATTATAACGTCAAATACGTCAATTATGACATGCTGATAAAAAAATCGTTAATTTATTATACAATATTCTTATCAAATATGAAAGGAGTTACAAAAATGAAAAATATTCAAGTGCGTAAAGTTATTGCTAAAACTGATATTAGCTGGGGTGTTTTCTAAATTTTGGGCACCTCTAAAAACTACCGGTTTTCTATGTTTAGTAACCAGAAAAGGTTGAAAAATTAGCATTTTAAAATTGAGTTTTTAGAGGAGTTCTTTTCTATTTATTCCTACTGTTGGAATTGAGTAGATAGGTTCACCATTTTCTTTCTACTTATTTCCATTTGTAATAGGAACTAGGAGTTGCAAGACGAGGATATATGATTTATAATCACCTCGTCTTCCTTTTTTAATAAAATAGTGAGGTTAAAATGAAATTCTATCATCCAAGAATAAAAGAAATATATCCTGTTTATAAACTTCATAAAAATTTATTTAGGATTGGGCTACAAATTGGTATAACCACAGAAATTAAGGATGATAATAATAAAATGTGGAATTTAGTCAATATTTTGGACGGACGTCCTTTTCAAGATATTCTCAATATCATGCTAACAAAATATGATGATTTAACTGAAGAAGACATCACAGGCGCTCTTGAACTCTTAGATAATGAGGGGGTTCTCGAAGAAGCGGGCGAAATTCAGGATATTAAAGAACGTTATCATTCAAATATATATTATTTCAGTCGCTATTTAAATAGCTTCCAAGATAGTATTGCAACACAGAAAAAAATTCATCAGTCTACTATCCTTTTACTAGGTCTTGGTGGTGGGGGTTCTAACATACTGACATTACTAGCAGGCTTGGGACCTAAAAAGATAAAAATAGTGGATTTTGACATTGTTGAGCAAAGTAATCTAGGAAGACAATTTCTATACAAGGAAGATGATATTGGCTTATCTAAAGTTCAAATTGCCCATAGAGAAGTTACAAAAATGAATTCCGATATTGAAGTAGAAACCCATAATATACGTATCACCTCTGTAAGTGACTTGATTCCTTTACTTGATGATGTTGATATTACGATATGTGTGATTGATGAACCTCAATATGATATTCAACGTATCGTAAATAAAGCAATCGTTACAAAAAATATTCCCTGTATATTTGGCGCCAGTCAAGTTAGTCGTGGTCGTGTCTATTCAGTTATCCCTTACCAAACAGGCTGTTTTGATTGTTTAAATATTTATTATACAAAAATTGACACTCTATTCCTTGAACAATTCCACGGTGTTCGTACGATTACAAAAACAATCCCTACAATAGCCTATGGTCCAGCAATATTTCAACTGACTTCTGCCATTGTTGATGAAACTATCCGATTATTAACTCAATATACGGAACCAATTAGCCTTAACCATCAATACGAAATCAATTATGAAAACGGAGCCTCATTCACACACGATTCTTGGGGACGCTATCTTGATGAATGTCCAACATGCGGCACAGGTAAAGAAGACGATTGGGAAATTTTTTCTAAGTACGGAGAATTAAAGTTATGACAACTGCAAAACTCGTAATTGATAATTTGACTAAATCTTTTGATGGTCAGCACTTAGCCAATAATCATATTTCCTTAGAAATATCACCAGCAAAAATCACGGCTTTTTTGGGACACAATGGAGCTGGAAAATCTACTCTATTGAATCAAATGATTGGTTTTACTAAACCTGACCAAGGAGATATTTTGTATGGTGATATTTCTTTTATATACAATCGTAAACAAGCACGCACCTTAATTAGTTATATGTCTCAACAATATGCCCCACTCGACAAATTAACCGTAGAACAAAATTTAGAAATACTTGGAAAAATGCGAGGATTGAGTTCCCAAGAACTAGAAAAAACAATCAGCCAGCTTCTCACTGATTTAGAAATTGAAGACTATCGTTACAAAAAAGGTAAGGATCTTTCGGGCGGTCTCAAAAGACTAACTTCCTTCGCTATGACACTAATCGGTAGCTCAGACATCATTCTTCTTGACGAACCAACAAATGATGTTGACCCCATTCGTCGTGAAAAGCAATGGCAATTATTGCAAAAGTTAGCTAGCAAGGGGCATACCATTATTATCGTTACTCATAATCTTCTGGAGGTTGAAAAATATGCAGATAATTACGCCCTCTTTAATAATGGTAGATTGCTCAAATCAGGAAAGGTTAAGCAAATCATCCATGACAAACTGTATCAGATAAGCTTTGATTTTAAGACTAAAAGTATATTAGACAAAATAGAAGATTATACAATTATCAATGGTGTTAGTTGTCAATTAGAGATTGAGGAAAGAAGTCTAGCTCCATTGATAGCACAACTGACAGAAGAACTTGGTCAAAAAACAATTTCCAATCTCTCTCTTCATCAAAAAACATTGACTATTTCTGACCTTTATAGAGAGGAGCTAACCAACTAATATGACTCAATTTTTTTACTTACTTCATTGGAACTACTTGCGCCAAAAAGAGCTTTTCATCCTTTTTACACTAGCACAGCTCCTCTTATCCATTTCTCTTCTTTTTGGCTACCCTCTAGTTATTGGCGATATCGATTCGACTACTGCCTACTATCTTTCGTCTGGTTCTGTTTTAATTGGAATTATCTCCATGGGTTGTACAATTTCCTCCCCTGTTATAGCAAATGATAAGTTGGAAGGGCATTTTGATTATATTCGTGCCTTACCCATCCCTAGGATATTCATTTCTCTCGCTGACTTGTGGATGTGGTTAATTGCCATTTTGCCGGGAGTTTTTATTTCTATTCTACTTGGGTATGTCCGTTTTTCTGTTCGTCTCCATCCATCTTTTCTTGGTGTTTTTATTGTGCTTCTGATTTGTCTTACTATGATTAGTCTGGGATTTGCTATAGCCTACACCTTTTCTCCAAATACAGTAACCCTTATGTCGCAGCTAATTCTTATGATTGGACTCATGTTCTCACCACTCATGTATCCTGCAGATCGACTACCTGAGTGGGTAAACCATCTTTACCGTGCCCTCCCTTTCGTCCCTTCCTCAAATCTTCTGCGAGCCAGCCTTTACGACTACGGAAATGTTTCTCTATTGGACATGAGTATTCTCATTCTTTGGATTATGTCAACACAGTTAATTATTTTAAGAACTCTTCATAAAGAAAAATGATTGCTCCTAAAGCTTTTCTTATAGACTAAGCCAATAAAAAGAACCTTCATGACTATTCGAAAAGCTAAACAAGAAGATATTCCTAAATTACTCGATTTATTACAACAAATCCTTACGCTTCACCACCAAGCTCGACCAGATATTTTTAAGCAAACTGGGACTAAATATAGTTCCTCTGAGTTGCAAAATATTCTCTCTCAAGAACATACCCCTATTTTTGTTTTTGAAGATGAGAAGGGACAAGTTCTCGGACACCTATTTTGTACCATAAAAGATAAAACAGATAATCCTGTTCTCCAAGAAATCAAAACCCTTTTTATCAAAGATTTATGTGTAGATCAAAATGCTCGTGGTCAAAAAATTGGTGATCAACTCTATCAATTCGCTCTCAATTATGCTAAAGAAATTGGCTGCCATAATCTAACCCTAAGTGTCTGGAATGATAACGAGGGTGCTCTCCGCTTTTATCAAAGACAAGGGATGAAACCCCAAGAAACAACAATGGAAATGATAATTGATTAAGAAGTAATCTATAAAAAGATGTTAGAAAAAGTTCAATTTCACTAGAAAATGAGGAAAATCTTCCCACAATAAAACGCATAGTATCAAGCTTTTCAAACCTGATACTATGCGTTTTTCTTATTTGAAAGACTTTTGACTCAGCCTCTTTACTTAATCTTCTTGATACTTTGACTAAGGATAAATCCTACAATCATCCCTACCATATTTTGCATGAAATTTGGTAAAATTTCTGGTAGGGCTGCTGCCCAGCCATTCATCAATGTAGAACCCAAGGCGTAACCCCCTACCATGGCAATCGTTGCTAAGATAAGGCCTAACCACTGAGTTTTTCCTTTAAATCCTGCGAAAAATCCCTGCAAGCCATGGTTGACCAAGCTAAAGAACATCCACTGAGGATAGCCTGATAAGAGGTCAATCAAGAAACCTGCTAGTCCTCCGACTACAGCTCCTTCACGACTACCAAAGTAAAAGGCCGCAAAGAAAACACCCGCATCTAAAAGAGTTAGAATACCTGTCGGTGTTGGAATTTTTAAGAAATAGCCTAGAACCACAGAAAGGGCGGTTAAGAGGGATACAAGGGCGATTTTAGTTGTTTTGGTTTGCTTCATATTGTCTTACTCCATACTGATCTGCTTGTGCAATGGCACGGTAAACGAAAGCCTTTGAGCTTTCTACTGCTGGTAAAAGTTCATCACCTTTGACTAGATGACTGGCAATGCTGGAAGCAAAGGTACAACCTGCACCAGCATTTTGCCCTTGAATGACAGGATTTTCTAGAACTGTAAAGTTTTGTCCATCATAAAAGACATCCACAGCCTTGTCCTGACTAAGGCGATTGCCTCCCTTAATAATGACTGCTGGCGCTCCTAAATCATGCAATTTCTGCGCTGCAGTTTTCATGTCTTCCAAGGTTTTGATTTCTTGACCAGCTAATAATTCTGCTTCTGGGAGGTTAGGCGTAATCACACTGACATAAGGGAAAAAGCGAATCAACTCTTGGCAAAGTTCACTAACTGCTACGTCGTGCGTTTCCTTGCAGACCAAGACAGGGTCCAATACCACAGGCACTCCTGGGCGTTTCTTGATAAAGTCCAATGCCTTCTCAGCCACACTGACAGTAGGGAGAAGACCAATCTTAATTCCCCCAAACGCCACATCACGCAAGCTATCCAATTCATGTTGAAAAATGGTATCGTCAGTTGGAAAGACTTCAAATCCTTTTTCTGTCAAGGCTGTCAAACAAGTCACTGCTACAAAGCCATGCAAGCCGTTCAAAGTATAGGTAGCCAAATCAGCTGACAGGCCACCACCACTAAAAATATCATTTCCAGAAAGTGCTAAAATACGATTATTCTTCATAACGAATCTCCTTTAAATATAAACCATTTGGTGCTGCAGTGGGACCTGCAAGCTGCCTGTCCTTTTTCTCCAAGATGAGGTCAATCTGCTCTACTGGCATACGCTTGTTGCCGATTTTGAGCAGTGTCCCCACCATATTGCGAATCTGTTTATACAAGAAACCATTTCCTGAAAAGGTAAAAGTCAAAAACTGGCCTGTCTCATCAACCCTAAGACTGGCTTCTGTAATAGTGCGAACCTTATCCTCTACACTAGTCCCAGAGGCTGTAAAGCCAGTGAAATCATGGGTTCCTTCTAGCTTTTTGACGGCCTCCTGCATCCTCTCCACATCAAGTGGGTAAGGGAAGTGGGTGGCATAGTGACGGCGCATGGGATTTTTGGGACGTCCTCTATCCACAATAAACTCATAGGTCTTGCTATGCTTGGCATAACGGCAATGAAAATCATCTGCCACAAGCTCAATCGAAATCACATCAATATCTTCAGGAGACTGGGTATCCAAGGCAAAACGGAGTTTCTCCTCATCCATCTGATAAGGCAGGTCAAAATGAATGACCTGTCCCAGGGCATGAACCCCACTATCTGTCCTACCAGCACCGTGAACAGTAATGGCTTGCCCCTTATTTAATCTGGTCAAGGTTTTTTCAATTTCTTCCTGAACGCTACGCGCATGAGGCTGGCGCTGAAAGCCAGCAAAGGCATAACCATCATAGGAAATAGTTGCTTTATATCTCGTCATAACCTCTATTTTATCAAGAAATTAGTCTGTAAACAAGTACCTAACACAAATATTGTATGGGTATAAAAATCTCATACTCTTCGAAAATCTCTTCAAACCACGTCAGTTTCCATCTGCAACCTCAACACACTATTTTGAGCAACCTGCGGCTAGCTTTCTATAGTAGATTGAAATAAGATATGAACAACTCTATTAGGAAAGTCAAATTAATTTCTAGAAATGTTTTAGCAGCTACAGCGTACTATTCCAAACTCAATCAACTATAGTTTGCTCTTTGATTTTCATTGAGTATCAAAAGAAAAACTTAGGAAACCAATCCTAAGCTCTCTTTTGAAATAGGTACATGACAAAGATAGAGGTTACAATCAACCAACCTCCTAAGATGGCAAAGACCAGCATCCCATTGTGAGTTAGTAAGCCAATTGCACCTAGAACGAATGGGGTCGTAAAAGCTCCGAAACTACAGCCTAAAACTGCAAATGAAGTTGCTTGATTGAGGAGTTTAGCTGGAATTCGTTCAGAGACAAGTTGAAAGACCGTCGTCAAGACTACACTATAGGCAAATCCAGCCAGAACACTTCCTGCTACTACCACCCACAAGGATGGAGACAAGGCAATCACGATTTGCCCCAAGCCAAATGTAATACCAGACCAGAGGAGCAGTTTCTCTTTAAAGATAGAAATCAAGAAAGAAAAACTCACTCCAGCCACAATCCCGATTAACTGCATGAGACTAAGAACAAAACTAGATAACTGGGCATCCCCCAATCCTCTTTCCACCATCAAACTTGGAATACGGATGGTAATAGCTGTATTGGTACAAACTACAGCTGCCGCTTCGATAGCTAGGGTAAAAATCAAGCCTTTCATTTCTCGAGTTAAACGACTTGCTTCCTTCGCTCTTTTCTTGACTTCTTTCTTTGATTTTCCATAAGGGACAAAGAGCAGATAAAGAGGCAGCACCAAAAATCCAGCACTATAGGCTAGAAAGATAGCTGTCCAACCAAAGGCCAACAACTGACCGACGGCCAAGGTAATGAGAGAAGCTCCAACGACCTCTGCAGAAGCGCGTAGCCCTAACATCTGAATTCGCCTTTTTCCTTGATAGCGTTCACTGATAATAGAAATGGCCTTGGCATTGATCATCCCAACACCTAAACCAAAAAGAAGCCGTGTTCCAAAGACAAAGGGATAGGCTTGGTACCAGAAGGGAGCTGTACCGCTCAATGATAAAATCAGCAAGCCCAAACTAATCTGTAAGCGCTCAGGAAATATTTTTTCTAAGAAACCATTTAGCAGTAACATCATCATGATTCCAAAGGAAGGCAAGCTCACCAAGAGCTCAATTTGTTCCTTAGAATAACCCTGATAATAGTCAAACATGGCTGGTAGGGCACTCGAAATGGAAAAGGAGGTAATCAAAACGAGGGAGAGAGCCAAAATGCTGGCCCGTTCTAAAAATTGTTTCATGAAATCTCTTTCTATATTTTCTCTTAATCTTCTACTTTTTTGATAGTTATCAAAAAAGCAAGAAAAGAAGAAGCCTCATTGGTATACAGACTCCTTCTCAAACTCGAAAATGAATCCCTTGTGTCTTATACTCAATGAAAATNNGTTTTGAGGTTGTAGATAAGACTGACGAAGTCAGTAACCATATCTACGGCAAGGCGAAACTGACGTGGCTTGAAGAGATTTTCGAAGAGTATTAGAATGACTTTCTCTTGATTTGCTTGATAAAGTAGAAGATAAATCCTGCTACCATATAGGCAACAAAGATAATCAGACACCACTTGAATACGACATCCCAACCCTTGTTCACATTCAAAAAGAAGTAAGGGAAAGGATTATCCTTGGCATTTGGAATATTGAGTTTTAGAACCAAGCCATTAAAAAGAGCAAACATCATATACAGCAAGGGTAAAATGGTCCACACTGCTGGATCCCAAATCTTATATTGACCCTGTTTGTCAAAAAAGAGGGTATCCGCTAAAAACCAGATGGGAACGATATAGTGGCAAAGGAAATTTTCTAGGGTATAGAAATTAGTCGCAATGGGCGCTAAGAGGAAATGGTAAATCACACAGGTAATCATGATACTCATGGTGACCCCACCTTTTAAGCGCAAGAGACTTGGTCTTTGCCAGTTTTCACCTACACGGCTCATAACCTTTAAGAGATAGAGCGTAAAAATAGTTACTAACAGATTTGACAGAACCGTGTAATAGAGAAGCATCCCAAAACCACCATGCTTAGTAATTTCAAGATAAACTCCCGTAAAAGCCGCTAGAAACAAGAAGATACGGCTATAAAATACAAGTTTATAGTGCTTGGACATACTTAAATCTTCTTCACAAACTCTGATTTAAGTTTCATGGCACCGAAGCCATCAATCTTACAGTCAATATTGTGGTCACCTTCTACGATGCGGATATTTTTCACGCGCGTCCCTTGTTTCAAATCTTTTGGCGCACCTTTTACCTTCAAGTCCTTGATGAGAGTTACTGTATCACCGTCAGCCAATTTATTTCCATTGGCATCGATAGCAACAAGGCCCTCTTCTACATCTGCAACTTCAGCAGGATTCCACTCATAAGCACACTCTGGGCAAACCAGTAGGGCACCGTCTTCGTAGACATACTCTGAGTTGCATTTTGGGCAATTTGGTAGGTTGTTCATGGTTTCTCCTTATCATCATTCACTATTCTTTGAAAATCAAAATTTCTCGAACAGCAACTATTATACCCTAAAATCAGCATTTTGACAAATTTAGAAAAAAACCGATATCCATCTATCGGCTTTTCTACATTTACATTCTTTTTTCAGCTTCTGCTTTGATTTTTTCAACTACTTCTTGAATATTCAAACCAGTTGTATCAAGGTAGACAGCATCCTCTGCTTGTTTGAGAGGTGAAGTCTCACGATGACTATCCTTGTAGTCACGCGCAGCAATTTCCTTTTTTAGGGTTTCAAGGTCTGTTTCAATTCCCTTGGCAATATTTTCCTTGTAACGGCGCCCTGCTCTCTCATCAACAGAAGCTACTAGGAAAATTTTCAATTCTGCTTGTGGCAATACAACAGTTCCAATATCGCGACCATCCATGACAATCCCACCTTGCTGGGCAATTTCTTGTTGGAGAGAAACTAGTTTCTCACGCACTTCAGGAATTGCTGCAATAGCAGAAACATGATTGGTCACTTCATTTTCACGGATAGGATGGGTAATATCCACATCTCCTACAAAAACAAGCTGGTCTCCAGTTTCTGAACGTCCAAAGCTGATTGGATGCTGGTCCAACAAGGTTAGAAGGGCTCCGACTTCTTCAACTCCTAATTGGTTCTTAAGAGCCATATAGGTCGCTGCACGATACATAGCTCCTGTATCAAGGTAGGTGAATCCAAAATCCTTAGCAATAATCTTTGCGACCGTACTCTTACCGCTGGAAGCAGGACCATCAATAGCAATTTGAATTGTTTTCATATCGGCTCCTATTTTATTTTTATAACATCACCTGGATTAGCAAACCAAGATCCTGTAGCCATGTGCCCAGGATTCAAGGCCTCTAACTGAGCAATGGAGATTCCTGCACGAGCGGCAATAGCTGCTTCCCCTTCTCCTGCGAGAACTTTAATCGTTCCTTCAGGATTAGCAGCTTCTTCTGAACTACTAGAAGTAGATTCTGGCTCTGAACTCTGCTCAGGCTGAGAACTGCTTGAAGATGAGACTTGTACTACACTTGCATCAGAATCATGAAAGTCTTTTAAGGCTGCTGTGCGATTACTCCCCCCCGATGATAGATAGATGAGAACGATGACCATCACCACCACAATTACAAAGAAAATACTAGCTAGGATCGTCAAAATACGATTAGCCATCCTATCAGCCCCTCCGTGGTTTCGATGCCGACGCTCTGCTCTTGCTTCTTCTTGATCATAAATATCTTCTTGCCACGGTTCTTTTGCCATACCTTACTCCTTGTTTTTTTTTACTTTTCTTATTACAATATAAATATGAACATGAAAATCACACTTATACCTGAACGATGCATCGCCTGTGGGCTTTGCCAAACTTATTCTGACTTATTTGATTACCACGATAATGGAATCGTGCGTTTTTACGATAATCCTGACCAACTGGAAAAAGAAATTTCTCCTAGTCAGGATGTCTTAGAGGCTGTTAGAAACTGTCCGACACGTGCCTTGATTAAAAATCAACACTAATCTCTCATAGTAAATTGACAAGAACGTTTCACTCTTTCTAGTTTAGCATATTTCCATGTAAAATTATAGTCTTTTCACTTTATTTTTTTCTGTAAAATCAGGAAGATCACTTTTTTCTTTAACGAGATAAAGTGGTCTTTTTTTAGTCTCCAGATAAATCTTACTGCAACTTATAATCTAAATTCCTCAATGAGAATAGACTTCTACCATTCTATTTCCTTTACCCTTTTTACAAATTCATTCCACTCTCGTCTACAATCTTTAGATAGGCATATATCCGTATAATTGAACGATAAATCTTTAATATTCTTCCACCAATCAAAAGAATTTCCCGCTTCTTCTGTTTCTATTCTTTTGTTAACTACTTCAACAATTGTATTATCTATCTCTTCCTTGTCATCTAAACTTAGAAATCTCCATTCAATTCCATTTGTATAAATTACTTTTTTATACCATAAAAGGTCTCCAATAAGTTGTCCCATCTCTCCAGTTATATGTTCAAAACTGTTCGATATGGTTGATTTGATTTTTTCCTCTGTAATTAAACTATAATTTAAATTCTTAACTTCCACGCATCCTCGAAGTTCCTTCCATTCTTCAATTTTTATACTTTTCCTAGATTTGTTTTCATAAGTCTTATCTAAAATAACTATATCAGGAAAATTACTTAGACCATAATAAATTTGTCCCAAACCCCTTCTTTGTCTTCCGAAGACATATCTTTTTGATAAACTATCTTTTAAAGTTGGCTTAATTATATCAGCAACTAAAGGATACAGTTCAACCTCTACATAATTTTGTTTCTTTATTAGCCCGATTTCTTCAGTATAATCCTCTTTACTTAGCATAAAATAACCCTCCTGAATGTTTTATTTATTAAGTTATCGTCTTTGCAGTAAATTTATTCCACATAGTTCATTTATATCATGTCAAATCCCTAATTTTTTTAAAAATCACTCAAGTTCCAGACCAAAAGAATTATAATTACAAAAAAGTGACTGCGCCAGATAATTCCTACTTTTTCATGATCTATGATAACTTTTTTCTTTGATAAGATAAAGTGGTCTTTTTTTAGTCTCCAAATAAATCTTACTGATATATTTACCGAGAATCCCAATAGTCAAGAGTTGAATGCCTCCAAGAAAGAGAATAACAGCCATCAGAGAGGTCCAACCAGATGTCGGATTGCCCAAGATAAGGGTCCGAAACACCACAAAAACAGTCATCACAAAAGAAATAAAACAAGATAGGAGTCCCGCCACAAAGGCGATAATCAGGGGAAAATCTGAAAAATTAACAATCCCTTCAATGGAGTAGAAAAAAAGTTGCCTCAAACTCCAACTGGTCTTGCCAGCCTGCCTTTCGACATTTGGATAGTCCAAATAGTAGGTTTTGAAACCCACCCAGGCGAAGAGCCCCTTTGAAAAACGATTGGACTCGGTCAAGCTTAAAATGGCATCGACTACAGACCGTCTCATCATGCGAAAATCACGGACACCTGATGGCAGGGCTACTGGACTAATTTTTTGCATAAGGCAGTAAAAGAGATTAGCACAAAAACTGCGAAAGAAGGGTTCTCCCTCCCGACTAGTTCTCCGTGTTCCAACACAGTCTAAATCTGCATTCTGGTCTAGTAAGTTTTTCATCTCAAGCAACATACCAGGAGGATCCTGGAGGTCTGCATCCATTACCACCACCGGATCTCCTGTCGCATATTGCAAGCCTGCATACAGAGCTGCTTCTTTGCCAAAATTTCGCGAGAAAGAAATATAATGCACTGCCGGATTTTGTTCCCGATAGGCCTTTAAGAGTTCCAAGGTTCCATCACTTGATCCATCATCGACAAAGACATACTCGATTTCTGTTTCCAAGTCAGGAATCAGAGCTTCCAGAGCCTGATAAAAAAGAGGAAGTACTTCCTCTTCGTTTAAACAGGGGACAATGATTGATATCACCATCTTAGTCTTCGAATCCATTTGGATGCTTGCTTTGCCAACGCCATGTATCTTCACACATTTGGGTGATGCCGAGTTCTGCTTCCCAGCCCAGTTCTGCTTTGGCTTTTGCAGGATCTGAATAGCAGGCTGCGATATCCCCTGGGCGACGGTCTACGATGCGGTAAGGAATTGGGCGTCCCACTGCTTTTTCCATATTTTGGATAATTTCAAGAACTGAGTAGCCTTTACCTGTTCCAAGGTTATAAACGTTTAGGCCTGAACCTTTTTGGATTTTTTTCAGAGCTGCGACGTGACCTTTAGCCAAATCGACAACGTGGATATAGTCACGAACACCAGTTCCATCTTCGGTATCGTAATCGTCTCCAAACACTTGCACTTGCTCTAATTTCCCAACAGCTACTTGAGTCACATATGGCAAGAGGTTGTTTGGAATACCGTTTGGATTTTCTCCTAGGTCTCCACTTTCATGGGCTCCGATTGGGTTGAAATAACGAAGCAAGACCACATTCCATTCTGAGTCTGCCTTGTAGATATCTATCAAAACTTCCTCTAGCATGAGCTTGGTACGACCGTATGGATTGGTCACTGAAAGTGGGAAATCTTCCAGGATTGGCACTGTATGAGGATCTCCGTAAACTGTCGCAGAAGAACTGAAAATGATGTTCTTACAGTTGGCTTCTTCCATAGCTTTCAAAAGGCTAAGAGTTCCTGCGATATTGTTGTCATAGTAGGCAAGAGGAATACGAGTAGATTCTCCAACAGCCTTCAAGCCAGCAAAGTGAATGACCCCTGTTGGTTCTTCTTGTTTGAAAATGTCACGAAGAGTATCTATATCACGGATATCTGCCTCATAGAAAGGTACTTCAACTCCTGTAATTTTCTCAACAACTTCTAAACTTTTGCGATTGCTGTTGACAAGGTTATCCACCACAACAACCTGATGACCTGCTTGGATTAACTCAATAACAGTGTGGGTTCCGATAAAACCTGCTCCACCCGTTAGCAAAATCTTTTCTTGCATCTTAATTCCTCGATTCTCGGATTATTTTTTCTTATTTTACCATTTTTGATAGGGAATGTCATTTGCCATCCTAGAGGGTAAGATAAAATTTCAGTAAAATGCTTATACTCTTCGAAAATCTCTTCAAACAACGTCAGCTTCGCCTTGCCATGGGTATGGTTACTGACTTCGTCAGTTCCATCCACAACCTCAAAACAGTGTTTTAAGCAGCCCGCTGCTAGTTTCCTAGTTTGTTTTTTGATTTTCATTGAGTATTATTCGCTTTTTACCGGTTTGACATAGTTTTCAATTGGGTAGTTTTCAGGGTTCAAAGTCAACTCCTTGCCTTTGACCAATTGAGCTAGGTGGTAACCAATAATAGGACCAGTTGTGAGGCCTGATGAACCTAGTCCACTAGCAGCGTAGACACCTGCCAATTCTGGCACTTGCCCAAAGAAAGGAGAGAAATCACTAGTATAGGCACGGATTCCCACACGCTCAGCCCTTGAAGTCGCTCTAGCTAAAACTGGATAGTGAGGTAAGGCTGCCTCCTCCATTTGCTGGAGCAAGATTTCATCTACCGTCAAATCAAATCCCATATCATTTTCATGGGTAGCACCTAGGGACAATTTGCCACCTGCAAAAGGAATCAAATCCCATTCCCCTTCTGGCATGACAACAGGGTAAAATTCCATGTCTTGGGCCAGCTGATAATCTCGGAGCTGTCCTTTCTGAGGACGGACATCCACAGCATAACCCAAGGGTTCTAACATATCCCCCAACCAAGCTCCCGTCGCCAAAATAACCTGCTCAAACTCCTCTTCACCAATCTGGTAGCCTGATGCTAACGGTGTCAGAGTCACTTTTTCTTTGACCAGCTTGACATGACTTGATTCCAGCAAATGAGTCACTAAAAGTTGGCCATCTACTCTCGCTCCACCAGAAGCATAGAGCAGACGGTCAAATCCCTGCAAACCAGGGAATAATTCATTAGATGATGCTTGGTCCAGAATGGCTAATTGCCCTATCAAGGGAGATTCTTCTCTGCGCTGGAGGGCTAATTCATAGAGTTCTTCCAACTTGGATTCATCCTTTTTCAGGAGAAAGACTCCCGAACGATGGTAAAAGTCGATTTCTTGCCCTGATTTCTCTAAATCAGCTAATAAATCCACATAAAAATCAGCCCCCAAGCGCGCCATTTTGTACCAAGCTTTATTGCGGCGTTTGGAAAACCAAGGACTGATAATTCCTGCTGCAGCCTTGGTAGCCTGACCTTGTCCATGGTCAAAGACGGTTACCTCTAGGTCACTTTCTTTCGAGAGGTGGTAGGCAGCTGTTGCCCCCACAATTCCTGCTCCAATAATGGCAACTTTTTTCATTGTTATAATTTATTCCTTTTGTTTCACTCAAGGCACAACACAGAATAAAAAAGTTTTGTGCCCTTTATTTTGTTTTATACTAGACCTCCATACTATCTTATTCTTTCCAATAATTATCTATCTAAGAGATTATCCTATTCTTAATTGTCAATAAGTTCACCCAGTCCTCTGGAAGACCGTAGTGTCTCAAATCAATTTGTTCTCTACTTCCTTCTTCTAGTAAATTTTGTATTTTTTATTCCAAAAATTCTGGGTTTCTAGGGACATGGACAAAATAAGATGTCTCATTGCTATAAAATAAATAAATAATGTCTTATCATCATTCTCTGAGTTTGTCTCCAATAACTCCTTATCAGAATGATGAAGAGCAGGTAAGGTATGGTGTAAGCGTTCATATAATCTGCCATTATATGAGCATATATTTCTAAGATATCGAAGTGCATTACACCAGGACAATAAGATTTTAGCTGGAATTTTATCATCCTTATACAAGAGCAAACTAATATAAGCAGCAACCTTATTTCGATAACCTGGTTGTAAGGCGACAAGAAATGATGATATATTTCCAAATGTCATTAAACGAAAAACAGTCCAAGGCAACACAACACCATATTGTCTAATCTGATTCTTTACTATGGAATCATCTTGTTTTTCAAAAATAAACCGCGATAAATGATACTTTGTTTTCAAGACAGTATCCTGACGTTTAGGGTTATCCTTGCAGTATTTAGATTGTTCAGAAAAATATAAATCATCGTCTTCAAAAATATAAATAGTTTTTTGGTATCCAAGCGTCAGAGCATCAGCGGTACTCTTTTTCAAAAAGACTTCAATTCTCTCCAATATTTCTTGAAGGAAATTTCTAAGGTAACTATCAAATAAGTAGGCTTACTTAGCTAAAATATACTGACGATTAACCAATTTACCATAAATCTACGCAATCCTTTTTATAAAATTCATCATCAACATTATATGAAAAATCCCAATGAGATTTATCTTTCATATGTTGATACAATTCTTCTTCTGTCAGTGCAGGTTCAATCGCCATTTTTAACGTAGTAGGTGCTAACACAGGATTATAAACTAATCGTATTTTATCAACTATATCAATATTTCAAGGAATATATTCCTTGAAATTTGTTAATTCAAATATGGCAACATTCATTCTAACAGTCTCCACTATATGAAAAAAGGTCACCTAGTTATACATTGCTGCACCTTTGATGACTTCTAATCTACCTAGATTATACCACAATAATCCCTATTAATCAATAGAAATATTTTTTAAGTGTAGTATATTGAGCCTAGAATAGTAGGCTACGGATTCTAAAATATTTCTAGAAATTAATTTGACTTTCTCAATCTCTTTGTTCATATCTTATTTCAATCTACTATATATGATATACGTATGGTTGGTTATGGAGAGCACAATCATCTGACAAAACCAAGTGATAGAGAGCGCTTACATCAACTCCTAAAGAAAGATGGATAGAAAGACGCTTTTCAACTTCTTTCTATCCATTACTTCCTTCAAGAGTCCACACCAGCAATTTTCAGTTCCATTTCATGAACTATCTTACTTGTTTCGTGTTTCTTCTTTATCTTACTCTACCATCAAAGACTTCTACTTGTACTAGAGGAGGAAGCATTCCCATTTAAAAGACGGTGTCCTGTTCCCAGAACCACTTCCCCACTAGAAGCTGGTATATTCCCACTACAGGTTTGCGACTAACTTTTCCTATCGTCATTATCCAGCAATGTAGTAACTTCTATGGTCGCCTGCGATATTTCAACATGTCGCTTATCTTAGCTGAGCAAGAATCGCTTTGAGTTTCTCAATCAACTCGTCTTCTGTGTGGTCAGACTCTTTCTCATTGGCTAGGAAAGCAACTGCTTGAGCGAGAGCTTCTCGTGCTTGGTCGAGAACTTTCGTATCCACATTTGTAGAATCCAATTCTGCTTCAAGCTTGCTTAGTTCCTTGACCAATTTCTTGAGTTCTGACTCTTTCTTACGACGCGCGATGAGGAAGAGAAGGAGCCCAAGAAGGGCAAGTAGACTGCCAATCATTACTACATATGAAAATTCAGTAGTTGTCTGACTATCGTCTTTCATCTGATCTTTTTCTTGATTTTGCTGGTCTTCTTTCACACCTTTTAAGGAGTCTATTACCTCTCTCACTCTTCTAACAATATCACGCAAATCGGACTCTGTCAAACTTTCGTCATTAAGAGCTTGTTTAATCTCTGTAAGAAGAGCTTTAGCTGACTCAAGCATTGTACTATCTATATCATCCAAATCTTTCAAACGACTTTCCAATCCTTCAACCAATCGAGCAAGCTCAGACTTGTCAACAGGACGAGTCTCGTTAGGAGTCACTGTAGTTCCTGAATTGTTTGGAGTGCTTGTAGAAACTGGCGTTTCTTGAGTCGAAGTGCTTGCTTGTGCCTGTCCAACAGTAGACGATGGAGTAGTAAGGGTCGTATTGCTACTATTGTCAGTTGTCACACCAGGGGCTGGAGTATTGCCTCTGTTATCTGGTGTCACACTGTTGCTATTGCTGCCAGCAGGGTTGGTAGTAGCTCCATTGTTGGTGTTGCCACTGTTGCTAGTATCAGTACTATTATTACCAGATTTTTTCTCTACGGTTTCTGTCGATGGAATTTCTTTAGTTGTTCCATCTGGTAATGTGACAGTTACGTCTCCATTGTCTTTTACAACTACGTTGGTGGCTGTTGGGTTAGCTTTCGAAACGGCTTCTTTAACTT
>NZ_VMLT01000022.1:0-5009 GCF_013276815.1 Streptococcus sp. 1055
CTTCCTAGTTTGCTCTTTGCTTTTCATTGAGTATAAAAGTGCTCCAGGCCATATTTTACACAGCAATAGTCTTCTAAAAATGGACAAAAAACATTGTAAAGGCTATCAAAAAGGAGTATAATGAGTGCAAGAAATTTCGGAGGTGAAAGATGCTAGAAGTAAGAAGTCTAGAGAAAAGTTTTGGATCCAAGCAAGTTTTGTTTGGTATTGACTTTCAAGCGCGACCAGGTCGTATTTTGGGACTAGTCGGAAAAAATGGTGCTGGAAAAACAACGATTTTCCATAGTATTTTGAAATTCCTAGAATATCAGGGAGAAATCGGTCTGGATGGTCAGGATATTCGTCAGGAGACCTATGCTCGGATTGGTTATCTGCCTGAAGAACGCAGTCTCATGCCTAAATTGACAGTTCTTGAACAAGTTCGCTACTTGGCGACTCTAAAAGGCATGGATGCCAAAGAAGTCAAAGAAAAACTCCCTCAATGGATGAAGAGGTTGGAAGTGAAAGGAAAGCTGACAGATAAAATCAAGAGTCTGTCAAAAGGAAATCAGCAGAAGATTCAGCTCATTATTACTCTGATTCATGAACCAGACCTGATTATCTTGGATGAGCCTTTTAGTGGATTGGACCCAGTTAATACAGAATTGCTCAAACAAGTCATTTTTCAGGAAAAAGAGCGCGGAGCAACCATTATCTTTTCTGACCATGTCATGACCAATGTTGAGGAACTTTGTGACGATATTCTGATGATCCGAGATGGCCGTGTGGTCTTGCACGGACCAGTTCAGGATGTCCGCAATCAATACGGGAAAACGCGTCTCTTTGTTTCAAGTGAACGAAGCAAGGAAGAATTGGAAAATCTTCCTCATGTCAAACAGGTGAGCTTGACCAAACAAGGCAGTTGGAAATTGATTTTGGAGGATGAGAGCGCTGGAAGGGAACTCTTCCCAATCTTGACTCAAGGTCAATATATCGCAACATTTGACCAACAAGCGCCAACTATCGATGAAATCTTTAAACTAGAATCAGGAGTGGAAGTATGAGAAATATGTGGGTTGTAATCAAGGAAACCTATCTTCGACATGTCAAGTCATGGAGTTTCTTCTTTATGGTGATTTCGCCGTTCCTCTTTTTAGGAATCTCTGTAGGAATTGGGCATATCCAAGGTTCTTCTATGGCTAAAAATAATAAAGTGGCAGTAGTGACAACAGTGCCATCTGTAGCAGAAGGACTGAAGAATGTAAATGGTGTTAACTTCGACTATAAAGACGAAGCAAGTGCCAAAGAAGCAATTAAAGAAGAAAAATTAAAAGGTTATTTGACCATTGATCAAGAAGATAGTGTTCTAAAGGCAGTTTATCATGGCGAAACATCGCTTGAAAATGGAATTAAATTTGAGGTTACAGGTACACTCAATGAACTGCAAAATCAGCTTAATCGTTCAACTGCTTCCTTGTCTCAAGAGCAGGAAAAACGCTTAGCGCAGACAATTCAATTCACAGAAAAGATTGATGAAGCCAAGGAAAATAAAAAGTTTATTCAAACAATTGCAGCAGGTGCCTTAGGATTCTTTCTTTATATGATTCTGATTACCTATGCGGGTGTAACAGCTCAGGAAGTTGCCAGTGAAAAAGGCACCAAAATTATGGAAGTCGTTTTTTCTAGCATAAGGGCAAGTCACTATTTCTATGCGCGGATGATGGCTCTGTTTCTAGTGATTTTAACGCATATTGGGATCTATGTTGTAGGTGGTCTGGCTGCCGTTTTGCTCTTTAAAGATTTGCCATTCTTGGCTCAGTCTGGTATTTTGGATCACTTGGGAGATGCTATCTCACTGAATACCTTGCTCTTTATTTTGATCAGTCTTTTCATGTATGTAGTCTTGGCAGCCTTCCTAGGATCTATGGTTTCTCGTCCTGAGGACTCAGGGAAAGCCTTGTCGCCTTTGATGATTTTGATTATGGGTAGTTTTTTTGGAGTGACAGCTCTAGGTGCAGCTGGTGACAATCTCCTCTTGAAGATTGGTTCTTATATTCCCTTTATTTCGACCTTCTTTATGCCGTTTCGAACGATTAATGGCTATGCGGGGGGAGCAGAAGCATGGATTTCACTTGCTATTACAGTGATTTTTGCGGTGGTAGCAACAGGATTTATCGGACGCATGTATGCTAGTCTCGTTCTTCAAACGGATGATTTAGGGATTTGGAAAACCTTTAAACGTGCCTTATCTTATAAATAGAAGAGCCTTGCGAAAGCGAGGTTTTTAAAGGTGAAAAGGGTGGAATCACGAACCTAATTATGTACACATTATGTAAACAGGTTGCTTGAGAACTCAATTGTATAGTGAACTGAATCTGGAATAAGATAATATTGCTTCTAAAACATTCTTATAAATTGATTTGAATTCCAAAACCAGGGTGTGCAATTCTTATTTCCCATCACTTTATTTATTGATTATGATAGAACTCTTATCGGTCTGTAACAAAATTTCAATAATATAAAAACGCATCCTATCAGGACTCAACTTGATAGGATGCGTTTTTTGATTGTGAAGACTTTTCATCCAGCCTCTTTATGTGATAAAGTATCGTTAATATTCAATGAAAATCAGACCAAGTCAGTAACGTATACACACTAAGGACAAGCTGACGTGGTTTGAAGAGTATAAAAATCTGTTTCGTAAGCATCCAATAATAGGGTGTTTTGATAGTGTCATCATTTGGATAAGCATTATAGTATAGTGATATGAAATCAACTAAACTAAATAAGAAATATAGATTATCAAAACTCTTTGAAAAGATTGCATTAAATCTAAATAACATAGACGTCTTCAGCGTGTGCTGTCTCATCTTATGCGAAAATCTTATAAGGAGAGTATAGAAAATCTCGGTTGTAATCAACTAACTGATTGGAGAAATGTATAAATATGAGAAGTTAGACCCCCATGTCACTACCATAATGAGATTGCTCGAATTCCTTGCTTTTTATACTCAATGAAANNTCAAAATACTGTTTTGAGGTTGCAGATGGACGTTGACGCGGTTTGAAGAGATTTTCGAAGAGTATTAACTCAATATCAAACTAGCTACGATGGGGCTGACAAAGACATAGAGAATACCAGTGACACCGATAGCCAAACCACCCATGGCTCCTGCTACAGAGCCGTATCGGAAGGCTGTTCCTGTTCCAACTGCATGGCCTGTTCCTCCAAGGGAAAGACCAACAGCTACTGGGTCGTCAATTTTCAACCACTTCAAAAGGGTTGGTCCGATGACACTGGTTAAAATCCCAGTTGCCACGACTACCACCAAGGTCACGGTCGTCAGACCTTGCAATTTTTCTGTGATTCCCACTGCCATGGCGGTTGTTACTGACTTGGGAAAGAGAGAAATGGCTAGGAAAAAGTCCATACCAAAGATTTTGGCCACAAGGGCTGTGAAAGAGGTATTGACAACTACTGCTAGCAGACTACCAAAGAGAATACTCCGAGCATGGTGCTTCATCAAATGAAAACTCTTGTAAAGCGGAATCCCCAAAGCCACTGTCGACGGGACAATCAAGTTGTTCAGATAAACCCCACCTTGGTAGTAATCTTGATAAGAAATACCCGTCACCTTAAGAAAAATAATGATAAAAATAGCCGACAAAAGCAGGGGCGTTGTCAATGGATGAGGAAAACGTCTGTAAATCAACATCCCCACTAGATAAGCTAGGATAGACAGGGCAAGCCCAAATAGGGGATTGGAAACAAATTCACTCATTTGGCATCTCCTTTCTCATAATCTCCCTCAAACCGTCGTTTGATAAACTGAACTACCAAGGCTATGAGGATAATATTGACAACTGCTGCAAAAAAGACAATCAAAACAATGGGTAGGAGATAGGGAGCAATCACATCAAACTTTTCCATGATTCCTACTGCTGGCGGCAAAAAGAGAATGGTCATATTGGCCAGCAAGAAATTCCCCACCATGTTGACATGCCTAGTTCTCAACCATTTGAATTGTAGGGATAGAAAGAGAATAATCAAGCCGATAATACTGCCTGGGATGGGCAAATGAAAGAAACTGGAAATCCCCTCTCCGATTAGAGAAATCACAAAGAGAATCATTAATTGAACATATAATTTCATCCTAAACTCCACGAAATAGACTTCTTGAATACCAGTTTACTCTTTTTTCAGAAAATTTCAAGGAAATGAACAAGGGATAATGAAAATTAAAGAACAAACTAGGAAGTCAGCTGCATGTTACTCAAAGTAAAGTGTTGGGGTTGTAGGTCAAACTGACATAGTTTGAAGCGATTTTCGAAGAATATTACTTTTCTTTGCTTAAGTGAACGACTTGGTCGTAGTTTTTTAAGTCCTCTTTTTTTAAGTCCTCTTCTGTGTAGTGGTGAATGGCTTCTATGACTGTTTGAGGTAGGGAGAAGAGCAAGTCGCTAATTTTTCTGCTATTTTCCGAGTCAAGATTGGCCTTAATCTCGTCTGCTAAGATGAGTTGGCTATCATGGTAGAGGGCGCGGGCGATTTCTAGGCGTTGTTTCTCGCCACCAGACAGACTATCATTGCTGAGCGTTCGATTTTTCAAATGTTCTAAACCTGTTTTTTTGAGGATATGATTTAGCGTTTGCTTTTATCTAAAATACTTCATATAAAAATGTAAATTTTTGGGGGATATACAATTAAATGAAAATATCGTAATGACACAGATTGAAACAAAAAGCGAACAAAACAGAATTCATTGTTTCGATTCGCTTTTCGTATTATTATCTAGTTTTTTTGTAGCTCTGATAACATTTAGTCTGAGCATGTACACTAATAGCTGAAGGAATAAAATGTATACTTTAGATTATTTCCAAGCGCCACCGGTATCTACACAGTAACCACCAGGTGTATAGGTGTTGTGAAGCATCTTACCAGTTGAAGCAAGGTAATACCAAGATCTGCTATCTTTCACCCAGCCTGTTAACATAGCACCTGAGTCTTTTAGGTAATATAGTTGCTTAGT
>NZ_VMLT01000023.1:0-665 GCF_013276815.1 Streptococcus sp. 1055
AAAGTCCTAAAAATCAGAAAAACGCATAGTATCAGGTGTTGATGTACTGCACCCCAAAAGTTAGACAGAAAAAATCTAACTTTTGGGGTATTTTTATTATGAAATTAACTTATGATGATAAAGTTCAGATCTATGAACTTAGAAAACAAGGATATAGCTTAGAGAAGCTTTCAAATAAATTTGGGATAAACAATTCTAATATTAGGTACATGATTAAATTGATTGATCGTTACGGAATAGAGTTCGTCAAAAAAGGAAAAAATCGTTACTATTCTCCTGATTTAAAGCAAGAAATGATTAATAAAGTCATACATGAAGGC
The DNA here is from genome assembly GCF_013276815.1 of Streptococcus sp. 1055. Lineage (NCBI taxonomy): Bacteria > Bacillati > Bacillota > Bacilli > Lactobacillales > Streptococcaceae > Streptococcus > Streptococcus sp. 1055. Next base: position 321 of record NZ_VMLT01000023.1, read on the forward strand.
TGGACTAAAGATAGAGTTTCTCTTGAATACGGCCTCCCAAGTCGTACGATACTTCTTAATTGGCTAGCACAATACAGGAAAAACGGGTATACTATTGTTGAGAAAACAAGAGGGAGAGTACCTAAAATGGGACGTAAGCCAAAAAAGAGACCTGAAGAGAGGACAGAATTAGAACGTCTTCAAGCAGAAAATGAGTACCTGAGAGCGGAGAATGCTATCCTAAAAAAGTTAAGAGAACTCCGATTGAAGGAGGAAAAAGAGAAAGAAGAAAGACAGAAATTGTTCAAGAATTAATGACTGAGTTTTCGTTAGATCTTCTTTTAAAAGCCATTAAACTAGCTCGTT
>NZ_VMLT01000024.1:0-3373 GCF_013276815.1 Streptococcus sp. 1055
AAACTTCCCATAATGTTTCTTATGTGCTTCAAGTATATAAAAAGGCGTAAAAATACGCCTATAGATAATGGGGTTGAAATAGGTTTATTGTTGATGAGATTGTAGATAATTCAATTTTTTACTTCCAATCGAATACTTAAAACCTCCACCTTTTCTGCCTGTAATTGTTCATCATAAAATTCAATATCTTCAGGATTTTCCCCTTGGCAACCTCGGTAGAAATATTCTTCCGCTCGATCAGGATTCAAAAATCGACAAGCACAAACAAAACAGTCTCCATCATCATTTATTGAGATAATATAGTAGATTGAAATAAGATGTAAACAAATCGATTAGGAAAGTTAAATTAGTTTCTAGAAATTTTTAGCAGATGTAGTGTACTATTCTAGTCTCAATTTACTATGGCTTCAAATATATCTTTCGAAAAAATATTTACAGATGTGTAATTTTGAAGCTTGCAAAAGTTAGTAAACTTGTAGATTTCGATTTGAAGTAACTTGTTTTCTTGCCCGATATTGTTTTTGAAATTGAATTTTTCCATAGTGACTCCTTGATTTTCTTCTACACGTCTGATGATAAATCTAATTCGCAAAAGAGTCAAGAGGATTTTTCGAAAAATAAATAGCGACCGAAATCACTATTTTAAGGGTTATAGGTATTTGATAGCTTAGACTGCTGTGTGACTGTTTACCCTCAGGCAATCTTTCTTCTATATTAGTATTAGTAAAGGTCTAAATAATTATCAATTTCCCATTGTGAAACAAAGGTTGCATAACTTGCCCATTCGATTCGTTTGGCTTCAAGGAAACTAGTATAGATATGTTCTCCAAGAGCCGCTCTGACAACTTCATCTTCTGTCAAAGCTTTCAAAGCGTTGTGAAGAGTTGATGGAAGGTCTGTAATACCAGCTTCCTTGCGCTCTTCTGCTGTCATGATGTAGATATTTTCTTCGATAGGAGCTGGTGCTTCGATTTTATTTTCAATACCATGCAAACCAACTTCCAAAAGAACTGTCATAGCGATATATGGGTTTGCCATTGGATCAACTGAACGCAACTCAAGACGAGTTCCCATACCACGTGAAGCAGGCACGCGTACAAGTGGCGAACGGTTACGACCAGCCCAAGCAATGTAAACAGGGGCTTCATAACCTGGAACCAAACGTTTGTATGAGTTAACCGTTGGGTTCATGATAGCAGTATAGTTGTAGGCATGCTTGATCAAACCGCCAAGGAAATGGTAGGCCGTTTCTGACAACTGCATTCCTTTTGGATCATTTGGATCAAAGAAGGCATTATTTCCTTCTGCATCAAACAAGGACATATTACAGTGCATACCTGATCCAGCAATACCAAATTTTGGTTTGGCCATAAAGGTTGCGTAAAGGCCATGTTTGCGAGCAATGGTTTTAACAACAAGTTTAAAGATTTGAATCTTATCACAAGCACGGAGAACTTCATCATACTTAAAGTCAATCTCATGCTGTCCAACCGCAACCTCGTGGTGACTGGCTTCTACTTCAAATCCCATTTGGGTCAAGACATTCACAATCTCACGACGTGTGTTGTCCGCAAGGTCAGTAGGCGCCAAATCAAAGTAGCCACCCTTGTCATTCACTTCAAGTGTTGGGTCCCCATTTTCATCGAGTTTAAATAGGAAAAATTCTGGCTCTGGTCCAAGGTTGAAGGATTTGAATCCAACTTCTTCCATGTGACGAAGAGCACGTTTCAAATTGCCACGAGGGTCCCCCGCAAATGGTTCACCTTCTGTTGTATAGACATCACAGATCAAACCTGCAACACTTCCATTTTCATCTCCCCAAGGGAAGACTGTCCATGTATCCAAGTCAGGGTACAAGTACATATCTGACTCATTGATACGTACAAAACCTTCAATAGAAGATCCATCAAACATAGCCTTGTTTGACAAGACTTTATCTAACTGTTCATCTGTAGCAGGAATTTCGACGTTTTTCATGGTTCCCAAAATATCTGAGAACATGAGACGGATAAAGGTAACATTTTTTTCCTTGACTTCACGACGAATATCTGCAGCTGTGATTGGCATGAGTTTTCTCCTTAATGTATGACTACTTGCGGTTGCTTAACCGCGACCAAAAGGTGATTGCACCGAAGCAAAGCGACCCTGTTGGAGGAGTTCATTGTGAAGTGCACGGCGCACCTCAGTCTGACTCACCGCTTTCTTGGATTTCGCTTCACGTTCAGCATATTTTTTCTTAATGGCAGCGATATTATAACCTTCAGAGATATAATCTTTGATTTCAAGCAGACGATCCATGTCATTCAAGGAATACATGCGACGGTTCCCTTCGTTTCGATCAGGTTTGATCAACTCTTGATCTTCATAATAACGAATCTGACGCGCCGATAGATCGGTCAACTTCATAACACTGCCGATAGGAAAAACAGCCATATTTCGGCGAAATTCTTTTTCCTTCATTTACAATTTCCTTCTTTCTGTCTATTATAGTCTAAAAAAAGACAAACGTCAATTGATAATGTTATAAAATGTAACATTATTTTTCTTTTTTCTCTAAAAGGAGCCGAATACGATCAATATCGTAATTTACTAGAATTGCGACAAAAACTCCCATAAACGTTTCTGATACACGCGCAAACACGTACAAAATTGTTTCCCCGCTCGGAATCGATAGGGTAATGATTAACATAGCCGCTACACCACCAATAACCCCCGCTTTGTTATTCATGGCTACATTTGTCATAATAGTTAACATGGTACAGATTGGAACAACAACCAAGGTTACCCAAAAGGCTTCGTGGAAAAAGGTATTTAATAAGAAGAAGACAAAGGCATAGAGGCCTCCGATACTATTCCCTAGAATACGCGAAGTCCCAAAATGAACACTCTTATCAAAACTCTCCCTCAGGCTAAAAACAGCTGTCAAAGCACCGATTTGAAGACCTTTCCAACCAAAAAAGCCAAAAATCAAGAGAACTAGAAAAACAGCAATTCCTGTTTTAAAGGTTCGCATACCAAGTTTGAACTGGGATTTATCGAATTTATATTTTTTAAAATAACTCATAATCTCAACTTTCTATTTCCATTTTATCATAAATCGGTGATTTTTATGAGTAATAGTTGCGAGGAAGCTCTTTTATTTTAAGCAAAAGAAAAGAGGAACTCTCATCCCTCTCTTCTTTGATTTGTTTATAAAATCTTATTTTTCTGTCAAGGCTGCAAGTCCTGGAAGAACTTTATACTCAATGAAAATCAAAGAGCAAACTAGGAAACTAGCTGCAGGTTGCTCAAAGAACTGCTTTGAGGTTGTAGATAGAACTGACGAAGTCAGTAACATATATACGGCAAGGCGACGTTGACGTGGTTTGAAGAG
>NZ_VMLT01000025.1:0-10775 GCF_013276815.1 Streptococcus sp. 1055
ATTGTTCAGTACTACAACCTTGGTTGTAGTGCCCTGCACATTGGTTCGTCTTGTTCAGTTTTCAAAGGTCTTTGTCACTCGCTTCTCTCAAGCGACAACTATATTAGTATATCACAATCACTTTCGCTTGTCAACACTTTTTTGAAACTTTTTTAATCTTTTTTTCATCAAGTGTTACAACCGCAACATACTATAGTCCGTACGGGATTCGAACCCGTGTTACCGCCGTGAAAAGGCGGTGTCTTAACCCCTTGACCAACGGACCAGAGTTGTTATTTTCAACTCTTACTATTATACAGGCTTTTCTAACTTTGTCAACTACTTTTTCTAATTTTTTTCATTTTTTTTGCATGACTTCCTAATGGCTACGGATGTCAAACTCTTTAAACACAATACGTAAATCTCTTAACACTCTTTGACGCCCTCGGAAGCGTTCATCTCTTAAGATGCGTTCTAATTCTTCTTGTTGCTCTTTAGTTTGTTTATTTCTATAATTTCTTAGTGTTTCATGAAAGAGATAATAATCGTCTAGCCAGAGTCCTCCATCACTTATACGATGACTGATTTCACCCACTTCTTCATAAGGTTCTTTATCATATCTTCGTTTGTGGCTTTCTTGCTTACGGATATAGTCTAAAATTCGATTTCGAAACTTGGTTTTGAAATATTTCCTTAAACGAGGAATATCTTCTACTAGTCCTTCTTCTCTACTAATCAATTCATGTAAGCAAATCATTCCCTCTTGGTTCCAGTCCGATAGCTCCCATAAATGAAGGTAATATTCATTTCTACACTTATACACAGTTCCTTGGACTTCTTCATACAATTCTTTAATCATAATTTTCCCCTTTCTAGATACAGTCTAACAGATTAGAAACACTTTTGTTCCATTTTCTCCATTCTGTTCTCTACACCGTCTCAACTGCACAAAAAAGAGAGGCTCAGCCTCTCTCAGGGTTATAATTCTGCGATTTGGTTTAGGTTTACTTCTGCAACTGTGTCATTACCAAACATAGAGATAATCATCTTCACTTTGTTATTATCAATTTCTGTAATCTTACCAGTGTAGTCTGCAAAAGCACCATCAATAATACGTACAGTTTGACCAACCTCAACATCGAAATCAAATTCTTGAACAGTTTGTCCCATAGATACCAAAATGTCACGAATTTCTTGTTCCAATAATGGTGTTGGTTTTGATCTATTCCCGTGAGATCCGACAAATCCTGTAACGTTTGGTGTGTTTCGCACAACAAACCAAGCTTCATCTGTCATCACCATTTCTACAAGAACATAACCTGGAAAGCGATTTTCTTCTACTTCTTTTCTCTTTCCATTTTTTTCAACTTGCACTGTTTGTGTTGGAATTTCAACGCGTAGAATATTATCCAACATATTGTAGGTTTGTGCACGTTGTAATAGATTTTCTTTTACCTTATTTTCATAACCAGAATAAGTTTGTAAGACAAACCATCCTTTATCAAAACTATCCATGATATTTCCTTTCATAAATAGAAGATTTCTAGTGTAATTAACTCCACTAACCTTCTAAAAAATGTTAATAAATCGAATCAAACCTGAAACAATCAACTGGTCAAAAATGTAAATAATTACTACAAAGAAAGCTGTGTATTCCATGATAGAACGAAAATCTCTCCAGCTTTCCTTGCGAGTTGGCCATGTTGTGTCTTTAAGAAGTCTAAAAATATCTCCAATAAAACGCATCGCTCTCTCCTATCTCGTTTCTCTGTGTGTAGTGTACTTGCCACAATGCTTACAAAATTTATTTACTTCTAGTCGTGTAGGCTTGGGGGTTCCACTAATCTTAATTGAATAGTTTCTCGAACCACAAACCGCACAAGCTAGGCTTGCTTTTTTTAGTGCCATAACGCCTCCATCTTATCTATTATAACAAGAAAGCTAGGCTTTGACAAGCATCTTAGCGAAATAGATTGACTACCGAATCCCATATCGTTTGAGCCTTTTCCTTAATCTTCGCATCCGAGATAGCCCGACTAGCCTCATCTACTAGACTTTGCGCACGACTTCTAATATCAGAAAGGCTATTATCCGCCTGATTTTCTTCATTACTCTGTACTTGATTTCTTGTATTGGCTGGTGCAATTCCATTTTGCTTATAAGCATTTTCAACCGTAAAGGTACTTCCTGGTGTATAAGGTAAAATGGTATTGGCAATGTTTCTAAAGACATGGGCTGCACCATTTGAAGTAGATCCTGCTAGATAGTGATTTTCATCAGTGGTCGGAAAACCAAGCCAGTGACTAATCACTACATCTGGAGTATAACCAATTACCCATTGGTCACTTGTATACTCCGGATTGAAAACTGCTTCAGTTGTTCCAGTTTTTCCTGCCATGACATAGTTTGCAGGCGATGAACTAATACCGGTTCCGTTGGTGAATGTCCCCAACATCATACTAGTCATCTTGTCAGCTACAGCTTTATCAAGCACCCGTTTTTGTGAATGTTTATGGCTCGCAATAACCTGACCACTAGCATTTTCAATTCTACTAATAAAATGAGCTTCCGGCATTAAACCTTCATTTGCAAAGGCAGCATATGCTTGAGCCATTTGAAGAGGATTGGTTTCGACACCGCTTCCCAAGGCGACACCAAGAACACGGTCTACCTTTTCCATGTCGAGTCCGAATTTTTCGCCCGCCTCAAAAGCCTTATCAAGGCCCAAATCATTAACAGTAGCAACAGCAGGTAGATTAAGCGATTCTGCCAAGGCTTGATACATAGGAACTTCTCGACTCGTTTTGATTCCTGCATAGTTATCAACCTTATAGCTGTTATACTGCATGGTATGGTTATCCAAGAGCTTGTTCAAAGCCCAACCTGCTTCAACTGCTGGCGTATAAACAACTAAAGGCTTAATTGTAGAACCAGGGCTACGTTTTGATTGAGTTGCATAGTTGAAATTCCGGAATCCAGTTTTATCATTGTCAGCAACTTGACCGACAACTCCACGAACTCCTCCTGTTTTCGGTTCAAGAGCTACACTTCCTGATTGTGCAAATGTTCCATCCTCTACCCTCGGAAATAGCGATGTATTTTCATAGACAACCTGCATATTTGCTTGATAGTTTTGGTCCAGCTCTGTGTAAATACGGTAGCCATTATTGACAATCTCTTCCTCTGTTAGATTATACTTGGAAACAGCTTCATTAACCACCGCATCAAAGTAAGAAGGATAGCGGTAATCTGAGATTTTCCCTTCATATTTATCGTGCAATTGCGAATTCATATCAACTTCCGCAGCTTCGGTTTCTTGGTTTTTATCAATATATCCTGCTGCAACCATATTTTGCAAGACAGTGTCACGACGATTGGTTGAATCTTGTACGGAATTCAAAGGATTATACAATTCCGGTCCTTTGAGCATCCCTGCCAGAGTCGCAGCTTGATCCAAACTCACTTCTGATGCAGAAACTCCAAAGTATTTCTTACTCGCATCTTCTACACCCCACACACCATTTCCAAAATAGGCGTTGTTAAGGTACATGGTTAAAATCTGATCCTTACTATATTTTTTTGTTAATTCTAAGGCAAGGAAAAATTCTTTCGCTTTTCTCTCAACAGTTTGATCCTGTGACAAATAGGCATTTTTAGCCAACTGTTGGGTAATAGTAGAACCACCACCTGAACGACCAGCAGTGACAATCGCCAAGAAGAAACGGCCATAGTTAATTCCGTCATTTTTATAGAAAGAACGGTCTTCTGTCGCAATAACGGCATTCTGTAAATTTTTACTGATGTCAATCAGTTCAACGTAGGTTCCTTTTTGACCAGACAAGGCACCAGCCTCCTTTTCTTCACGGTCAAAAATGATAGTCCGAGTTTTCAAGGCGTTTTGCAAATCATTGACATTGGTTGACTTGGCTACAGCAAACAAATAGGTTCCTACTAACAAGCCTGCACTCAAACCTAGTATAACAACGATTTTCGTTAGATGATAGCGACGCCAGAATTTTCGAATCGGACCCACTTGGGCTAATTTTTTTCGATCACTGCGAGAACGACGTAAGCTAGTAGAATCAGAATCCTCTAGTTCACTTGTTTCTTTTTTAAAAAGAGAAAGAAATTTCTCGAATAATTTATCTAATTTCATGCGTTTATTTTATCATCTTCATCATAGGAAGACAAGAATTTAGCTATTTCCTATCCAAATAGGGCTTTTTTTGTTACAATATCTGTATGAAATTCACTTTTACTTTACCAGACTCTCTATCTCAAATGACGGTTAAGCAATTACTGGAGGAACAACTCCTCATTCCTAGAAAAATTCGGCATTTTTTGAGAATCAAGAAACATATTTTGATTAATCAGCGAGAAGTTCATTGGAACGAGATGGTGAAACCTGGGGATGTTTGCCAGTTGACTTTTGATGAGGAAGATTATCCCAAAAAGGAAATTCCTTGGGGCAACCCAAACCTCGTTCAGGAAGTTTATCAAGATCAATACTTAGTTATTGTGAACAAAGCAGAGGGGATGAAAACGCATGGTAATCAGCCAAACGAAATCGCCCTTCTCAACCATGTCAGTGCCTATGTTGGCCAAACCTGCTATGTCGTTCATCGTCTGGACATGGAAACCAGTGGCTTGGTTCTCTTTGCCAAAAATCCTTTTATCCTGCCCATTCTCAACCGCTTATTGGAGAAAAAAGAGATTTCTAGGGAATATTGGGCGCTTGTTGACGGAAATATCAACAGCAAAGAACTTGTTTTCAAAGACAAAATTGGGCGTGATCGCCATGACCGCAGAAAACGAATAGTTGATACAAAAAATGGGCAATATGCTGAAACGCATGTAAGCAGATTAAAGCAATTCCCAAACAAAACGACCCTTGTCCGTTGTAAACTAAAGACAGGGCGAACCCATCAGATTCGTGTGCACCTTTCGCATCATAACTTCCCTATTTTGGGCGACCCTCTCTATAACAGCAATCCAAAGACGAGTCGGCTTATGCTCCACGCCTTCCGACTGTCCTTTACCCATCCGCTTACTCTAGAGAAATTAAGCTTCACTGTCCTATCAGATACTTTTGAAACAGAATTAAAAAAGAATGGATGATTGTGTCATCCATTTTTAAATATTTGAAAAGCAAGACCAAGAGGCCTTGCTTTTTATCGACTCAAGAATTATTTAGCAATTTTTGCGAAGTATTCAAGAGTACGAACAAGTTGTGCAGTGTATGACATTTCGTTGTCGTACCATGATACAACTTTAACCAATTGTTTACCGTCAACGTCAAGGACTTTAGTTTGAGTTGCGTCAAACAATGAACCGTAAGACATACCTATGATATCTGAAGATACGATTGGATCTTCTGTGTAGCCGTATGATTCGTTTGAAGCTGCTTTCATAGCTGCATTCACTTCATCAACAGTAACGTTCTTTTCAAGAACAGCTACCAATTCAGTAACTGATCCAGTTGGAGTTGGAACGCGTTGTGCAGATCCGTCAAGTTTACCGTTCAATTCTGGAATTACAAGACCGATAGCTTTAGCAGCACCAGTTGAGTTAGGAACGATGTTTGCAGCACCAGCGCGAGCACGGCGAAGGTCACCACCACGGTGTGGTCCGTCAAGGATCATTTGGTCACCAGTATAAGCGTGGATAGTAGTCATCAATCCTTCAATAACACCAAAGTTGTCTTGAAGAGCTTTAGCCATTGGAGCCAAGCAGTTTGTAGTACATGAAGCACCTGAGATAACTGTTTCAGTACCGTCAAGAACGTCGTGGTTAGTGTTGAATACAACTGTTTTAACGTCGTTTCCACCAGGAGCAGTGATAACAACTTTTTTAGCTCCACCTTTAAGGTGTTTTTCAGCTGCTTCTTTCTTAGCAAAGAAACCAGTAGCTTCAAGAACGATTTCTACACCGTCAGTAGCCCAGTCGATTTGCTCTGGATCACGTTCAGCAGAAACTTTAACGAATTTACCGTTAACTTCGAATCCACCTTCTTTAACTTCAACAGTACCGTCGAAACGACCTTGAGTTGTGTCGTATTTCAACAAGTGTGCAAGCATAACTGGATCTGTAAGGTCGTTGATGCGTGTAACTTCAACACCTTCTACGTTTTGGATACGACGGAAAGCAAGACGACCGATACGTCCGAAACCGTTAATACCAACTTTAACTACCATTAGTGATTTCCTCCTTATGAAAATCATGAAATTTTTATTGTGAAAAGAGTAACTTGAATCACTACAAATCACCTTTCAACAAACCTATTATATAACTATTTAAGTTTAATTGCAAGTACGGGCATTGTTTTTCTATGTTAGTTTCTTTTTACGGCTATAAATCAAGAACTCCCTTACTATTCATATCGTAGCGATTCTACAGGATCCATTTTACTAATTTTACGTGCTGGGAAGTAGGCTGAGACATAACCAAGTAATAGAGCGAAAAGTAGAGTTCCTAAAACAGATAACAAATTTAATTCAAAAACCTTCGTGATGGATGGGTAAAAGTGATTTACAACCGCATTCGCCAAACTTCCCACCCCTTGTGCTACCAAAAAGGCCAGCAGCAAGGCGATGCCTACAATCCAGATAGCCTCGTAAATAAAAATTCCTTTGACATCACGATTTTGATAACCAACTGCCTTCATGACACCTATTTCCTTAGAACGTTGTATGATATTGATGTAAATAATGATACCAATCATGACCGCTGCTACCACAATAGCTTGTGATGAAAGTACAATCAACAATCCCTGAATGACACGAATAAAAGTAATCACAATATCAAGAACCTTCTGTTGAGAAAGAACAGTATACTTCTTGTTTTTCTGCAATTCTTCTGTTATCGCTTTTGTTTGTGATGGATCTTTGAGTTCCAAGATAAAATAAGATACAGCTTTTGTAAATCCAGCCTCTTTCAAAATCGTTTCCATTTGATGAGACGGCATGAAACTGTTGCTGTCCTCCAAGTCATCTTCATCATTGATTACACGTACAATCTTTGTTTGAAATTGAGCAGTCTTGCTAGCTTCAGCATCATTTTCTACAATGCTGGCTGAGACTGATTTGCCAATAATATCACTAGCTGTCAGATTTTTTCCTGTCTGTTCATTCCAATTTTTTAGTAAACTGCTTGGAATCGTCAATCCCTGTTCATTTGAATCAGTATAGAGGGAACCGGCTAATACTTTGTCCGCCTCATTACTACTAACAGAAATACTTGTATCCTCATATAGACTCACTACTTGAGCATAAGAAGGCATCGTTTGACTCAGATCCATTTCTTGCCCATCTATAGTAATATTTGACATAATCATCCCAAAAGGACTCTCCAAATATTTAATAGCTTCTTTTCCAACTGTATCCGTGATGTAGTTCTTATCGTCTTGGTTCAAAAAGCCTCGTCCAACATTTTTTGTGTTTAAAGCAATCTGAACTTGAGAAGGGATTTGACCTCCATTCGTATTTTCATCAATCATCGAAATCAATGCATTTCCCAAGCCGAAAGAAATTAAGACTCCTACAAAACCGATTGAGGTTGCTAGCGCAATCAATAGGTTACGCCACTTTCTTTCCAGAAAGTTATTTAAAGAAAGTTTGAATTTATTTTTCAATGATAATCCTTTATTTTTTGACTTCTTCAACGACTTCACCATCCTTCATTTTGATAATCACATCTGCATATTCGGCAACCTCTGGATTATGGGTTACAATCAGTACTGTTTTCCCTGTTTGGGCTAATTTTTTAAACACTTCCAATACCATTTCTTGGGATTGAGAGTCCAGCGAACCCGTTGGCTCATCTGCTACAATCATATCAGGCTGATTTACCAAGGCACGCGCGATTGCTACACGTTGCTTTTGCCCACCAGAAAGCTGTTTAACATTTTTAGCAATAAAAGGCTCCATGCCCAAGTTACTTAATTGCTCCTTTGCAATCATTGTCATCTCCCTGTCAGATAAATCTTTGACATAGAGAGGTAGCTTGACATTGTCCAAGACAGACTGATGAGGAATGAGATTAAAGTTTTGAAACACAAATCCAATCTTGTTTTTACGAAATTGAGTTAGTTCAATCTCTGATAAGTCACGGAGAGATTCCCCTTTAAACTCTAAATCTCCTTCATATTGTCTATCTAAACCACTGATGATGTTTAGTAGACTGGTTTTGCCACATCCTGATGGACCGTAAATCGCTGTAATTTTACCTTTTGCAATCTGCAGATTTATATTCTTTAAAGCCTGCTCTTGATGTTTACCGTCCAAGGCATAAAATTTTGAAATATTTTTAATGGATAAAATGGACATTCTTTCCCCCTTATTTAAAACTGTTATCATTATACATCATACTGATAGAAAATCCTTCAAGTTGATTGACCCTATGGGCCTACTACTTAGAGTTTCCTCTCTATTGCCTCGTTTGCTTCTGGATGTATATCAAGTAATACTCTTCGAAAATCTCTTCAAACCACGTCAACGTCGCCTTGCCGTACTCAAGTACAGCCTGCGGCTAGTTTCCTACTTTGCTCTTTGATTTTCATTGAGTATAAAATTCATTTTAACAAAAAAGCGGCATTCCCTCAATGACAGAAATGTCACTCCTATAAACTCTTTAACGATATCTTTCTAGATCCTCGCTCCATTCATTATCTAAACTAACGATTAACTTCTCATTGCCAAACATCCTCGCCATCATTTTTGCTTCTTCATACTTTTGTTTGGCTGTATCATAATCCGTCTGAATATAATATTTCCACTCCACCATCAAGACAATCGGTTGTTTTTGAAAATCTCGTGTTTTTTGCCCTATTTTATTTAATGTCTCGACTGCCCTCTTAAAATAATGAAGCAACCCCATAATCTCTATACAAGTTAAAGAAGCTAACAAGGAGTCTCTAAGTAAGTCCAAACAATCGAACTCTATCTTATCAACCTGAGAACTTAGTTTGTCATGAAAACAAAGAATGGTTTCATGCTCAGATTCTTTTATCTCACCCATATTTAAACCATCCATTAACTGACAGTTGAAATACAGTCTCAGTTTCAACAAGTCCTCGGCTTTATATACATCTCTGGATAGTAAGTCTTGAAGACTGTCCTCAATCACACTGCTTCCATATAAGGAATTACTAGTCATTCTCACTGCATCTATAGCTTGAAGACAATCCACTAGCACTTTCTCATCACGTGGCAAATCATCATAAAAATTCTCAAAAATCTCATCGAAATATTCTTCCTTTTGTTCCTGCAACTCCTTGTCTCCATAGTCAGGATGATGTAAAAGAAAGTACTTTAATTCTTGGTAACGCTTCGGTAATTCCTTATAATCTGGCATCAAGACGTAGGACGGAATTTCTAATCTATCTGCAATATATTCTAGGGTTTTTATCGTCGGGCGAAATTCTCCTTTTTCAATCCGCACCAACTGACGCACTGATAATTCAGACTCATCCCCGCAAAAAACTGGACGACTAAGTCCTTTCTCCTCTCTTAAAAGTCGCACTTTATCCCCTAACTCATTTATCTTGTTCATTTGCCCCTCGCATGATTATTAAAGATTTGATTTTCAAATAAATATATGCGATGATTATACCATTTTTCAAATAGAATTACAAAAAAGAGACAGGATAACTCCTGCCTCTAAACTGATAAACAATTATTTACGGCGTCCTGGTCTTTCTTTGTAGCCATAGTATGCATCTTCGATGATTTCTTGCATATGGTCTACCATTGGAAGACGTGGGTTAGCTGGTGAACATTGGTCTTCATAAGCCAGGAAGGCTAATTTACGAGAATGTTCTTTCCATTCTTTTTCGTCAATTCCTTGGTCTCTAAAATTCATTTGGATCCCAATACGTTCACCGAGTTCGTAGACAGCTTTTGCGTAAGATTCAACCCCTTCTTCTGGAGTAGAAGCTGGAAGTCCAAGCATGCGTGCGATATCTTGGTATTTTTCATCTGCACGGTAGTAGTTGTACTTAGGCCATGTTGCTGTCTTAGCTGGACGTGTACCGTTGTAACGGATAACGTACGGAAGCAAGATGGCATTTGTACGTCCGTGAACTGTGTGGAATTGCGCACCAATCTTATGGGCCATTGAGTGAGAAATACCTAGGAAGGCATTGGCAAAGGCCATACCAGCGATTGTTGAAGCGTTATGCATTTTCTCACGTGAGTGGAAGTCTGCATTCTTAACTGAGCTTTCGAGATTTTCAAAGACCAATTTAATAGCTTGAAGTGCTAAACCATCAGTGTAGTCACTAGCCATTTGTGATACGTATGCTTCTGTCGCGTGAGTCAATACGTCCATACCAGTATCAGCAGCAACAAATCCTGGAACTGTCAATACCAAAGCAGGGTCTACAATTGCCACAGTTGGTGTCAATGAGTAGTCAGCGATTGGGTATTTACGGTTGTTTGCTTTATCAGAGATAACGGCAAATGGTGTTACTTCAGAGCCTGTACCAGATGTAGTTGGAATCGCGATGAATTTAGTCTTCTTACCAAGCAATGGGAACTTGAAGGCACGTTTACGGATATCCATGAATTTTTGGACAAGGTCACGGAAGTCCACTTCTGGTTGCTCGTAGAAAAGCCACATTACTTTGGCAGCATCCATTGGAGACCCACCACCGAGTGCGATGATGGTATCTGGTCTGAAGGCACGCATAATCTCAGTACCACGGTTTACAGTTGTGATATCTGGATCCGGTTCTACATCCGCAAAGATTTGGTAAACAACCTTATTGCGACGAAGGTCCAGTTGTTCGATGATACGAT
>NZ_VMLT01000026.1:0-826 GCF_013276815.1 Streptococcus sp. 1055
ATTGTTCAGTACTACAACCGTAGTTGTAGTGCCCTGCACATTGGTTCGTCTTGTTCAGTTTTCAAAGGTCTTTGTCACTCGCTTCTCTCAAGCGACAACTATATTAGTATATCACAGTCACTTTCGTTTGTCAACACTTTTTTTGAAACTTTTTAATCTTTTTTTCATCAAGTGTTCCATCCGCAACATACCATAGTCCGTACGGGATTCGAACCCGTGTTACCGCCGTGAAAAGGCGGTGTCTTAACCCCTTGACCAACGGACCAGAGTTGTTATTTTCAACTCTTACTATTATACAGTCTTTTTCAGACTTGTCAACACCTTTTTCTAATTTTTTTAAACTTTTTACAATTTGCTAACTTCTCGCCAAATTTCAAGTTCAAGTTAGCCATGAAGAAGTCTTCTCTGGGTGATTTGTAGTTCAAGCATTTTTTAGGATAGTTATTAATCCAATTTTCGATGAATGCGACTTCTTTGGGAGTCGTTTTCTTAGTTCCCTTAGGTAACCATCTCCGAATGAGCCTGTTGTGATTCTCATTAGTTCCCCTTTCCCAAGAGGCATAGGGGTGCGCATAATAGATATGTTCCTCAGAAAATACATCAGACAAGCGGTTAAATTCTGTACCATTATCTGCCGTGATGGACAGAATCTTGTCTTGTTTTAAGATGAGTTTTAAAGCCTGATTGACCGCCTCAGCACTTTTATTTGGAATCAATCGGATAATTTGATGCCTAGTCCTTCGATCAGTTAAGACCAGTAAACAATAATTTTTCACCCTTGTAAGCAGAACCGTATCAATCTCATAATGGACTAAAATCAAAAAAC
>NZ_VMLT01000027.1:0-18434 GCF_013276815.1 Streptococcus sp. 1055
CAAAACGGTGTTTTGAGCAACCTGCGGCTAGCTTTTTAGTTTGCTCTTTGATTTTTATTGAGTATGAAAGGATGTTTGAGAAGGTTTTACAGTAAAAGAAAATTAAAAAATCTAGAAAGAAAATATGAAAGATAGAATAAAAGAATATTTACAAGATAAGGGAAAGGTGACTGTTAATGATTTGGCTCAGGCTTTGGGAAAAGATAGTTCCAAGGATTTTCGTGAGTTGATTAAAACCTTGTCCCTAATGGAAAGAAAGCATCAGATACGCTTTGAAGAAGATGGTAGTCTGACATTAGAAATTAAGAAAAAACATGAGATTACCCTCAAGGGGATTTTTCATGCCCATAAAAATGGCTTTGGCTTTGTTAGTCTGGAAGGCGAGGAGGACGACCTTTTTGTAGGAAAAAACGATGTCAACTATGCTATTGATGGTGATACCGTTGAGGTAGTGATTAAGAAAGTCGCTGACCGCAATAAGGGAACAGCAGCAGAAGCAAAAATTATTGATATCTTAGAACACAGTTTGACAACTGTTGTAGGTCAAATCGTTCTGGATCAGGAAAAACCTAAGTATGCAGGCTATATCCGTTCGAAAAATCAGAAAATCAGCCAACCCATCTATGTTAAGAAACCAGCCCTTAAACTGGAGGGAACAGAAGTTCTCAAGGTCTTTATCGATAAATACCCAAGCAAGAAACATGATTTCTTTGTCGCGAGTGTTCTCGATGTGGTGGGACACTCAACAGATGTCGGAATTGATGTTCTTGAGGTCTTGGAATCAATGGACATTGTATCCGAGTTTCCAGAAGCTGTTGTCAAGGAAGCAGAAAGTGTGCCTGATGCTCCGTCTAAAAAGGATACGGAAGGTCGTCTGGATCTAAGAGATGAGATTATCTTTACCATCGATGGTGCTGACGCCAAGGACTTGGACGATGCGGTGCATATCAAGGCCTTGAAAAATGGAAATCTGGAGCTTGGTGTTCACATCGCAGATGTTTCCTACTATGTGACCGAGGGGTCTGCCCTTGATAAGGAAGCTCTTAACCGCGCAACTTCTGTCTATGTGACTGACCGTGTGGTTCCAATGCTTCCAGAACGACTATCAAATGGCATCTGTTCTCTCAATCCCCAAGTTGACCGTCTGACCCAGTCTGCCATTATGGAGATTGATAAACATGGTCGTGTGGTCAACTATACCATTACACAAACAGTTATCAAGACCAGTTTTCGTATGACCTATAGCGATGTCAATGATATCCTAGCAAGCGACGAGGAAAAGAGACAAGAGTATCAGAAAATTGTTCCTAGTATCGAACTTATGGCCAAACTTCACGAAAGGCTAGAAAACATGCGTGTGAAACGTGGAGCCCTCAATTTAGATACCAATGAAGCCAAGATTTTAGTGGATAAACAAGGTAAGCCTGTTGATATCGTTCTTCGTCAGCGTGGTGTTGCCGAGCGGATGATTGAGTCTTTTATGTTGATGGCCAATGAAACAGTTGCCGAGCATTTCAGCAAGCTGGACCTACCTTTTATCTATCGAATTCACGAGGAGCCTAAGGCTGAAAAGGTTCAGAAGTTTATTGATTATGCTTCGAGTTTCGGTATTCGAATCTATGGGACTGCTAGTGAAATGAGTCAAGAGGCACTTCAAGATATTATGCGAGCAGTTGAGGGGGAACCTTATGCAGATGTATTGTCCATGATGCTTCTTCGCTCCATGCAGCAGGCTCGTTATTCGGAGTATAATCACGGGCATTATGGACTTGCGGCTGACTATTATACTCACTTTACTAGTCCGATTCGTCGTTATCCAGACCTTCTTGTTCACCGTATGATTCGTGATTACGGCCGTTCTAAGGAAATAGTAGAGCATTTTGAGCAAGTGATTCCAGAGATTGCGACCCAGTCTTCCAACCGTGAACGTCGTGCCATTGAGGCTGAGCGTGAAGTCGAAGCCATGAAAAAGGCTGAGTATATGGAAGAATACGTGGGCGAAGAGTACGATGCGGTTGTGTCCAGCATTGTCAAGTTTGGTCTCTTTGTTGAATTGCCAAACACAGTTGAAGGCTTGATTCACATCACAAATCTACCTGAATTTTATCATTTCAATGAGCGTGATTTGACTCTTCGTGGGGAGAAATCAGGAACAACTTTCCGTGTAGGTCAGCAAATCCGTATCCGAGTTGAAAGAGCCGACAAGATGACGGGTGAAATTGACTTCTCTTACATCCCAAGTGAGTTTGATGTGATTGAAAAAGGCTTAAAACAGTCTAATCGTAGTGACAGAGGGCGTGGTTCAAATCGTCGTTCAGATAAGAAGGAAGATAAGAGAACATCAGGACGCTCAAATGATAAGCGCAAGCATTCACAAAAAGACAAGAAGAAAAAAGGAAAGAAACATTTTTACAAGGAAGTAGCTAAGAAAGGAGCCAAGCATGGCAAAGGGCGAGGGAAAGGTCGTCGCACAAAATAAAAAGGCGCGCCACGACTATACAATCATAGATACGCTAGAGGCAGGGATGGTTCTGACTGGAACTGAAATCAAGAGTGTACGAGCTGCTCGAATCAATCTCAAGGATGGCTTTGCCCAAGTAAAAAATGGAGAGGTCTGGTTGAGCAATGTCCATATCGCTCCTTACGAAGAGGGCAATATCTGGAACCAAGAACCAGAACGTCGTCGTAAACTCCTGCTCCATAAAAAGCAAATCCAAAAGTTGGAACAAGAGACTAAAGGGACAGGAATGACCCTGGTTCCTCTTAAAGTCTATATCAAAGACGGTTATGCCAAGCTTCTTTTAGGTTTAGCTAAAGGGAAGCATGACTACGATAAGAGAGAGTCTATCAAACGTCGTGAGCAAAACCGCGACATCGCGCGCGTGATGAAAGCTGTTAATCAGCGATAAAAAGAGGAATTGAAAATGGAAAAATTAGTTGCCTATAAACGCATGCCTTTGTAGACTAAAGAAACCATGCCTGAAGCTGTTCAGCAAAAGCACAATACAAAAGTTGGGACTTGGGGAAAATTACTGTCTTGAAGGGAGCTCTCAAGTTTATTGAATTGACAGAAGAAGGGGAAGTTCTAGCTGAACACCTCTTTGAAGCAGGGGCAGATAATCCCATGGCACAACCACAAGTCTGGCACCGAGTGGAAGCTGCCACAGATGATGTGGAATGGTACTTGGAATTTTATTGTAAACCTGAGGATTATTTCCCTAAGAAATACAATACCAATCCTTTTCATTCAGAGGTTCTAGAGGCCATGCAGACAGTAAAACCAGGGAAAGCTTTGGATTTGGGTTGTGGTCAGGGGCGTAATTCTCTTTTTCTAGCCCAGCAAGGTTTTGATGTGACGGCTGTAGATCAAAATGACCTGACCCTTGAAATCTTGCAAAGTATTGTGGAGCAAGAAGATCTGGACATGACTGTTGGTCTTTACGATATCAATTCAGCTAGCATTGGGCAAGAATATGATTTTATCGTATCAACTGTTGTTCTCATGTTTCTACAAGCAGACTGCATTCCAGCTATTATTCAAAATATGCAGGATAAAACCAGTGTTGGTGGCTATAATCTTATCGTTTGTGCTATGGACACGGAGGATTATCCTTGCTCAGTGAACTTCCCATTCACCTTTAAAGAAGGGGAATTGGCAGACTATTACAAGGATTGGGAATTGGTTAAGTACAATGAAAATCCAGGCCATTTGCACCGTCGCGATGAAAATGGCAATCGTATTTAACTACGCTTTGCGACCATGCTAGCCAAGAAAATCAAATAAAAATGAATGAAGATTAGGAATTTTCCTGATCTTTTTTCTTTTTTACGAATAATATAGAAAAGGAGGGAAATCATGTTTGTTGCGAGAGATGCTAGGGGAAAATTGGTAAATGTGTTAGAGGATAAGCTTGAGAAGCAAGCATACACCTGCCCAGCTTGTGGAGGTCAGCTTCGTTTGCGTCAAGGACCAAGTGTACGGACCCATTTTGCCCATAAATCCTTAAAAGACTGTGATTATTCCTCTGAAAATGAAAGTTCAGAACATCTGGCCAATAAGGAATCACTTTATCACTGGTTGAAAAAAGATTCAGAGGTTCAATTAGAATACCTGCTTCCAGAACTTAAACAGATTGCGGATGTGTTTGTAAATGGCAATCTAGCTTTAGAGGTTCAATGTAGTCCCTTGCCACAAAAAGTTCTTAAAGAGCGCAGTGAGGGTTATCGTAGCCAGGGTTACCAAGTACTGTGGCTACTGGGAGAAAAACTTTGGCTCAAGGAGCGTTTGACTCGTCTGCAACAAGGTTTTCTCTATTTTAGTCAAAACATGGGCTTTTATGTTTGGGAAGTAGACAAGGGAAAGCAGATTTTAAGGCTTAAATATCTCATACACCAGGATCTTCGAGGTAAACTCCATTATCAAATCAAGGAATTTCCCTGTGGTCAAGGTAGTCTACTGGAGATATTACGTTTTCCCTATAAGAAACAAAAAATATCTCATTTTACAGTTTCTGAGGATAAGGACATCTGTTGTTATATCCGGCAACAACTGTACTATCAAAATCCCATTTGGATGAAAGAACAAGCAGAAGCCTATCAAAAGGGAGAAAATGTCCTGACTTATGGGCTGAAAGAATGGTATCCACAAATTCGACCACTAGTAGGTGATTTTTGCCAAATTGAGAAGGATTTGACCAGCTATTATCAGTATTTTCAAATCTATTACCAAGAAAATCCTCAAAATGATTGGCAAAAGCTTTATCCACCAGCCTTTTATCAGCAATATTTCTTGAAAAATATGGTAGAATAGAAAGGATGGAGGAATCTAATGGTATTACAAAGAAACGAAATAAATGAAAAAGATACATGGGATCTATCAACGATCTACCCAACTGACCAGGCTTGGGAAGAAGCCTTAAAAGATTTAACAGAACAGCTGGAGACAGTAGCCCAGTATGAAGGCCATCTCTTGGATAGTGCGGATAGCCTACTCGAAATTACTGAATTTTCTCTTGAAATGGAACGCCAGATGGAGAAGCTTTACGTTTATGCTCATATGAAGAATGATCAGGATACACGTGAAGCTAAGTATCAAGAGTACTATGCCAAAGCAATGACACTCTATAGTCAGCTAGACCAAGCCTTTTCATTCTATGATCCTGAATTTATGGAAATTAGTGAAAAGCAGTATGCTGACTTTTTAGAGTCTCAACCAAAATTGCAGGTTTATCAACACTATTTTGACAAGCTTTTGCAAGGTAAGGAACACGTTCTTTCACAACGCGAGGAAGAATTATTGGCTGGCGCTGGAGAAATCTTTGGTTCGGCAAGTGAAACCTTCGCTATCTTGGACAATGCGGATATTGTGTTCCCTTATGTTCTTGACGATGATGGTAAGGAAGTGCAGTTATCTCACGGGACTTACACACGTTTGATGGAGTCTAAAAATCGTGAGGTTCGCCGTGGTGCTTATCAAGCTCTTTATGCGACTTATGAACAATTCCAACACACCTATGCCAAAACCTTGCAAACCAATGTTAAGGTGCAAAACTACCGTGCCAAAGTTCGCAACTACAAGAGCGCTCGTCATGCAGCCCTAGCAGCCAATTTTGTTCCAGAGAGTGTTTATGACAATTTGGTAGCAGCAGTTCGCAAGCATTTGCCACTCTTGCATCGTTACCTTGAACTTCGTTCAAAAATCTTGGGAATTTCAGACCTCAAGATGTACGATGTCTACACACCGCTTTCATCTGTTGAATACAGTTTCACCTACCAAGAAGCCTTGAAAAAGGCAGAAGATGCCTTGGCAGTCTTGGGTGAGGATTACTTGAGCCGTGTTAAACGTGCCTTCAGCGAGCGTTGGATTGATGTTTACGAAAATCAAGGCAAGCGTTCAGGTGCCTACTCTGGTGGTTCTTACGATACCAATGCCTTTATGCTTCTCAACTGGCAGGACAATCTGGACAATCTCTTTACTCTTGTTCATGAAACAGGTCACAGTATGCATTCCAGCTATACTCGCGAAACTCAGCCTTATGTTTATGGGGATTATTCTATCTTCTTAGCTGAGATTGCATCAACTACCAATGAGAATATCTTGACAGAGAAATTACTGGAAGAAGTGGAAGACGACGCAACACGCTTTGCTATTCTCAATAACTTCCTAGACGGTTTCCGTGGAACAGTTTTCCGCCAAACTCAATTTGCTGAGTTTGAACACGCCATTCACCAAGCGGATCAAAATGGTCAAGTCTTGACAAGCGATTTCCTAAATAAACTCTACGCAGACTTGAACCAAGAGTATTATGGTTTGAGTAAGGAAGACAATCCTGAAATCCAATACGAGTGGGCTCGCATTCCACACTTCTACTATAACTACTATGTATACCAATATTCAACAGGCTTTGCAGCAGCTTCAGCTCTGGCTGAAAAGATTGTCCATGGTAGTCAAGAAGACCGTGACCGCTATATCGACTACCTCAAGGCAGGTAAATCTGACTATCCACTTAATGTCATGAGAAAAGCTGGTGTTGATATGGAGAAGGAAGACTATCTCAACGATGCTTTTGCAGTCTTCGAACGTCGTTTGAATGAGTTTGAAGCCCTTGTTGAAAAATTGGGATTGGCATAAGATGGTTGAATCATATAGTAAAAATGCCAACCATAACATGCGTCGCCCTGTCGTCAAGGAAGAAATTGTAGACTTGATGCGTCAGCGCCAAAAGCAAGTCACAGGTTCCTTGAAAGAATTGGAAGACTTTGCCCGCAAGGAAAATATTCCCATTATTCCCCATGAAACGGTAGCTTATTTCCGTTTTCTCATGGAAACCATGCAACCTAAAAACATTCTGGAAATTGGGACGGCCATCGGTTTTTCAGCCCTCTTGATGGCGGAACATGCGCCAAATGCCAAGATTACAACTATTGATCGCAATCCAGAAATGATTGGTTTTGCCAAGGAAAATTTTGCCCAGTTTGATAGTCGCAAGCAAATCACTCTCCTAGAGGGAGATGCGGTGGATGTCTTATCTACACTGACAGAGTCCTATGATTTCGTCTTTATGGATTCAGCCAAGTCTAAATACATCGTCTTTCTGCCAGAAATCCTCAAACATTTGGACGTTGGAGGTGTGGTTGTCTTGGATGATATTTTCCAAGGTGGTGATGTTGCCAAGGATATTATGGAAGTCCGTCGTGGCCAGCGAACCATTTATCGAGGCCTTCAAAGACTATTTGATGCAACCTTAGACAATCCAGGACTCACCGCAACACTAGTACCTCTGGGTGACGGCATTCTCATGCTTCGTAAAAATGTAGCAGACGTTCAATTGCCTGTTGGCGAATGATTTTCAGAAAAATTTAAGAAAATATAGTAAAATAGATAGAGTAACACTTATCTCAAAGGAGTAGACATGAAGAAAAAACTATTGGCAGGTGCCATTACACTATTATCAGTAGCAACTTTAGCAGCTTGTTCGAAAGGTTCAGAAGGAGCAGACCTTATCAGCATGAAAGGGGATGTCATCACAGAACATCAATTTTATGAGCAAGTGAAAAGCAACCCTTCAGCCCAACAAGTCTTGTTAAATATGACCATCCAAAAAGTTTTTGAAAAACAATATGGCTCAGAGCTTGATGATAAAGAGGTTGATGATACTATTGCCGAAGAAGAAAAACAATATGGCGAAAACTACCAACGTGTCTTGTCACAAGCAGGTATGACCCTTGAAACACGTAAAGCTCAAATTCGTACAAGTAAATTGGTTGAGTTGGCAGTTAAGAAGGCAGCAGAAGCTGAATTGACAGATGATGCCTATAAGAAGGCTTTTGACGAATACACTCCAGATGTAACGGCTCAAATCATCCGTTTGGACAATGAAGATAAGGCCAAAGAAGTTCTCGAAAAATCAAAGGCAGAAGGTGCTGATTTTGCTCAATTAGCCAAAGATAATTCAACTGATGAGAAAACTAAAGCAAATGGTGGAGAAATTACCTTTGATTCTGCTTCAACGGAAGTACCTGAGCAAGTCAAGAAAGCCGCTTTCGCTTTAGATGTAAATGGCATTTCTGATGTGATTACAGCAACTGGCACACAAGCCTACAGTAGCCAATATTACATTGTAAAACTCATTAAGAAAACAGAAAAATCATCTAATATTGATGACTACAAAGAAAAATTAAAAACTGTTATCTTGACTCAAAAACAAAATGATTCAACATTTGTTCAAAGCATTATCGGAAAAGAATTGCAAGCAGCCAATATCAAGGTTAAGGACCAAGCCTTCCAAAATATCTTTACCCAATATATCGGTGGTGGAGATTCAAGCTCAAGCAGTAGTACATCAAACGAATAGTCCAAATCAATAAGTCAGGGAAAAAACTCGACTTCAGGAAAAAATGAAGTAAATCTTCCCACAATAAAACGCATAGTACAAGGTTTTCAATACCTGATATTATGCGTTTTTTGATTTTAAAGACTTTTTGACCAGCCTCATTTTTTAACTTGCTACTCAGTGAAAAGCAAAGATTAAACTAGAAAGCTAGCTGTAGGCTGCTCAAAGAACAGCTTTGAGGTTACAGATAAGACTTATGAGGTCACCAACATATATAATGTGACGCTGACATGGTTTGAATAGATTTTAGAAGAGTATTAGTTGGAAGTTTTAATGGATAATGCAAGATTCCATAGAATGGGTAAGCTAGAGTTCTTATGTGAAGAGTTTGGACATAAACTTTTACTTCTTCCTCCCTACTCATCTTATACTCAATGAAAATCAAAGAGCAAACTAGGAAACTAGCCGCAGGTTGTACTTGAGTACGGCAAGGTGACGTTGACGCGGTTTGAAGAGATTTTCGAATAGTATTAGTATAGAAAAGTGAATCTGAACTAGTACATCACTGCTTCTAAAACACTCTTATAAATTGATTTAAATTCTCAAATTACATTATTCAGTTCTTATTTCATTTTGCTCTACAATCCTGTTGAGAAGACACGTGTTCATATCAAAAAGGTATTGGCAAGTTGCAATACCTTTTTACGAGGCTCTTTTGTCTTATTTTTGTTTCAACTGACTATATCTCCTATGGTTCTAATTCAGAAGGCTAGGCTATAATTATGATTGATAAGAAGTATCATTCCAAGTATCAAGAGTGAATGTTTCAAAATCATGGGTTTCTAGAATGGTTAGGCTGGCATTTGCTAGACCGCCATCTTTACGAAGAAGTGGTTCTTTATATCCTAGAAGAGTACGAAGACTGGCAGTAAGATTAGCACCGTGACCGACAATTAGAATACGCTCAGCTGGACTATCTTTTAATGATTTGATAAATTGGATGGTCCGTTGCGTGGTGCTATAGAGGGATTCGGCTCCAAACATTTGAGTGTCAAATTGAGCAAGATTAGATCGGAAAGCTTTGATTTGTTGCGGGTAAATAGCTTCCAAGGTTGCAATTTTCAAACCTTCCAACTTCCCAAGTTTCCATTCACGGAGATTAGGGACACTTTCTAAAGAACAGGGCGTCTTGAGTTGACTTTGGATAATCTCGGCAGATCTGACCGCTCGAGGTAAATCACTTGAATAAATTTGATCAAAAGGAATATCCTTGAGATACTGGCCTAGTTGTTTTAGGGTTTCAATGGATTCAGGAAGAAGGGGGGAATCTCCACTAGCACCTTGAAAGCGTCCTTCTTGGTTCCAGACTGTACGACCGTGGCGGACAAAGTAGAGTTTCATTACTTGCTGTCCTCCAAGATATCTGCAAAGTCGGCCTTTACAAAGCTAGCCAAGTCTTGTGGCGCGACGATAATGCTGTGACCAACTTCACCAGCGGATACAATCATTTGATTCAAGTCTAGGGCGATTTTATCGATAAAAATGGGGTAATTGTGTTTCTGACGAATTCCGACAGGATTATTTGCTCCATGAATGTAACCAGTTGTTTTTTCCAAGTCCTTTTGTGGAATCATGCTCACTTTTTTATTGCCAGAAATTTTAGCTAGTTTCTTTTCAGACAAGTGTTGGGTGATAGGGACAATTCCAATAATTGGTCCTGTTTTATCTCCCAAGAGCGCCAAGGTCTTAAAAATCCAATCTCGTTCATAACCTTGAGGAAGTTCTACTTCAAGTGCATTGATTCGAATCCCCTGATGTGGGATACCTGCTTTAGACAGGATTTGTTCCACCAATGTTTTTTTGATTTTCACTTTTTTTGCCATTATTTATATTTATCCTCCAATTGGCTCATCCAAATACCAAGCCAGATTCCTAGAGCAAAGAAGAAGGCGATGATGACATAGCCAACAAGTGAAAGGCCTGTGTATTGGATACTTTCAGCGTTTCCTGCATTTGGAATCAATATTAAAAGGGTGCTTGATAGGACGATTCCGATGATGAAATGATAGACGCGTGAGTGGTAGTTGTTTAAGGCATAATCCATCAATTTTGAAAAAACGATAAGAGTTGCACCTGCCCCAATTCCAATCGGGAAGAAGGTTCCCAAGAGGTCAAAGGTTTTAAAACCAGTCAACATGGGAGCATAGAGTCCCAAAATCAAAAGTAGATTTGATGGACTGAGGCCAGGAACCAATACGCCAAGAGCCAGCAGTGAACCTGCTAGGACCAAATTAAGAAAGCTGGCACTTAAGGTTCCAACGACAAAATTTAAGGCATAGAGACCTAGTCCAGAAATGATAAAGGTTATCCAGAACCAAGCTAAATCAATCTTGTCTCGGTCAGATTCTCGAGTTGATTCTTTGAGGAGGCTAGGAACCGTACCAATGATGGCACCCGCAAAGCTCCATAAGACAAAGACCTGATAATTTTCAAGCAGGTATTCAATCGGATAAGAAAATAGGCCAATTCCCAGAAGCATACCGATGGCAACTGGAATAAAGTATAAAATATTTTCTTTAAAGTCTTTAAAAGGATGGGCCAGAAAGCCAATTATTCGTTCATAGATGCCTAAGATTGCTGCTAGAACCCCTCCGGAAATTCCCGGTAGGATAAATCCAAGAGCAATCACAATTCCTTTAATAAAGCGTGCTAACCATGAGAACATATGTTTCCTCCAACTATTTCTATTTCAAAAAATCCTTACTATATTGTATCACAATCAAACACAAAAAGAAAAAGCAAATGCTAAACAAATGCTTTTAAGGTTTTAAAAAGAGTTTTCTAAAGGTTTCTTCTTTGTTTTTTAAGGAAGAAATGACGTTGATATCCAAATCGTGGTCAAAGCCAGCAATTTTTCCTTTAGAAGTGTACTGGTGGATGTCATAATCTAAGTCCGTATTAGGTTTGCTTTCGAAAAATCCAGTATTTGAACCATAGGAAGGAATCCAAACAGACGTAAACTTGTCTGTATCAATACTGTGTTCTTCCATGAAGTAGACCCCAACGTAGATTCCGATATTTTTTGCACCAAGTGATTCTAGTTTTGCTCGAAAGGCTTCAACACCTTCGTTCATATTGGACATGGTTTTATCTTCCACGTCTAGCCAATAGTAACTAGGGCTGTATGGTGATGAAGCGTTATAAAAAACTTCAGCAGCCTTTTCCATTTCTTGGACATTTTTTCCAGCTACATAGGCATAGACACCAACTGGGACATTTCGTTTTTGAAGTTCAGTGATATGACTCTTATAGGCCTTGTCTATTCCATTGATAAAGGAAGCATCATTTTCTTTTGTCGTTTGAGCACCACTGTGAACACGAACAATAGCGCCTGACATATTTTGTGAGAGGGCATCGTAGTTGATTTCCTCAGGACGCTGCCAGCCAGAGAGGTCAATAATCGGTTTGTCTAAGTGTTTCAAAGCCTGTGCTTCAATCTGCGCTATGTTGGATTTTGTTTTAAAGGATTGGTTGTCATTAAGTGGGCGATTGATGATTAAAATGAAAATTATGATCCCAAAAAAACCAAATAAAATAAGTGGATGAATTTGTTTTCTCATATCTTATAATTTTACCCTAAAAATCAAAAAAAATCAAAAAAATGGGTTAAGGAAAGGACTTTGGAGCATTTTTTCATTCAAGGGCGCGGAATGATTTGAAATATGGTATAATAAAAGGGAATTTCTAGAGAAAAGAGAAGATTATGTCAAATTTTGCCATTATTTTAGCAGCGGGTAAAGGGACTCGCATGAAATCTGATTTGCCAAAAGTGTTGCACAAGGTTGCGGGTATTTCCATGCTGGAACATGTTTTCCGTAGTGTGGGAGATATCCAACCTGAAAAGACAGTAACAGTTGTCGGACACAAGGCAGAATTGGTTGAGGAGATCTTGGCTGGACAGACAGAATTTGTGACTCAATCTGAACAGTTAGGAACTGGTCATGCGGTTATGATGACAGAGCCTATCTTAGAAGGTTTGTCAGGTCACACCTTGGTCATAGCAGGAGATACTCCTTTAATCACTGGTGAAAGCTTGAAAAATTTGATTGATTTCCACATCAATCATAAAAATGTGGCTACTATCTTGACTGCTGAAACGGATAATCCTTTTGGCTATGGACGAATTGTGCGTAATGACAATGCTGAAGTTCTTCGCATTGTTGAACAAAAGGATGCTACAGATTTTGAAAAGCAAATCAAGGAAATCAACACTGGAACTTACGTTTTTGACAACGAGCGTTTGTTTGAGGCTTTGAAAAATATCAATACCAACAACGCTCAAGGAGAATACTATATTACAGATGTCATTGGCATTTTCCGTGAATCTGGTGAAAAAGTTGGTGCTTATACTTTGAAAGATTTTGATGAAAGTCTTGGGGTAAATGACCGTGTGGCACTTGCGACAGCTGAGTCAGTTATGCGTTGTCGCATCAATCATCAGCACATGGTCAATGGTGTTAGCTTTGTCAATCCAGAAGCAACTTATATTGATATTGATGTTGAGATTGCGCCTGAAGTTCAAATCGAAGCCAATGTTACCTTGAAGGGGCAAACGAAAATTGGTGCTGAGACTGTTTTGACAAACGGTACTTATGTAGTGGACAGTACTATCGGAGCAAGAGCTGTCATTACCAATTCTATGATTGAGGAAAGTAGTGTTGCAGACGGAGTGACAGTCGGTCCTTATGCCCACATTCGTCCAGGTTCAAGTCTGGGAGCCCAAGTCCATATTGGAAACTTTGTTGAGGTGAAAGGGTCTTCAATCGGCGAGAATACTAAGGCTGGTCATTTGACTTATATCGGAAACTGTGAAGTGGGTAGCAAGGTTAATTTCGGTGCTGGAACCATTACAGTCAACTATGACGGAAAAAACAAATACAAGACAGTCATTGGAAACAATGTCTTTGTTGGTTCAAATTCAACCATTATTGCGCCAGTAGAACTTGGTGACAATTCTCTCGTTGGTGCTGGTTCAACTATTACCAAAGACGTTCCAGCAGATGCTATTGCTATTGGACGCGGTCGTCAGGTTAACAAAGACGAATATGCAACTCGCCTTCCTCATCATCCTAAGAATCAGTAGGAGCCTATCATGGAATTTGAAGAAAAAACGCTTAGCCGAAAAGAAATCTATCAAGGACCAATATTTAAACTGGTCCAAGATCAGGTTGAATTACCAGAAGGTAAGGGAACTGCCCAACGGGATTTGATTTTCCACAATGGAGCTGTCTGTGTTTTAGCGGTAACGGATGAACAAAAACTCATCTTGGTCAAGCAGTACCGCAAAGCCATTGAGGCAGTCTCTTACGAAATTCCAGCAGGAAAATTGGAAGTAGGAGAAAATACAGACCCTGTGGCAGCAGCTCTGCGTGAATTAGAGGAAGAAACAGCTTATACAGGGAAGTTAGAACTCTTGTACGATTTTTACTCAGCCATTGGCTTTTGTAATGAAAAGTTAAAACTATACATAGCCAGCGATTTGACAAGGGTAGAAAATCCGCGTCCCCAAGATGACGATGAGACCTTGGAAGTCCTTGAAGTGAACTTAGAAGAAGCCAAGGAATTGATCCAATCAGGTCATATCTGTGATGCCAAGACAATTATGGCTGTTCAATATTGGGAATTGCACAAAAAATAGAGGAGGTCAATATGGGTAAACCTTTATTAACGGATGAAATGATTGAAAGGGCTAATAGAGGCGAAAAAATTTCAGGTCCTCCTTTGCTAGATGATAATGAGGAGACCAAGATTTTACCAACCTCTTCTTCCCGTTTTGGCTATGCCAATCCTAAGGGGCATGGTTTTAGCCAGGAAACCTTGAAGATTCAGGTCGAACCGTCTATTCATAAAAGCCGTCGCATTGAAAATACCAAGAGAAATGTCTTCAATTCTAAATTGAATAAAATCTTATTTGCAGTCATCTTTCTCTTGATTTTGCTTGTCTTAGCAATGAAACTTTTGTAATAGAAAAGGAATTGAAATGAAAATAGGAATTATTGCGGCTATGCCAGAAGAACTGGCGTATCTGGTCCAGCATTTAGACAATGCCCAGGAGCAAGTTGTTTTGGGGAATACCTATCATACAGGAAACCTTGCCTCTCATGAAGTCGTTCTTGTAGAAAGTGGAATAGGTAAGGTCATGTCTGCTATGAGTGTGGCGGTTTTGGCTGATCATTTCCAAGTGGATGCTCTTATCAATACAGGATCAGCTGGGGCGGTAGCAGAAGGTATCGCTGTTGGTGATGTTGTGATTGCTGACAAATTAGCCTATCATGACGTGGATGTCACAGCTTTTGGCTATGCTTATGGACAAATGGCGCAACAACCGCTTTATTTCGAATCAGATAAAACCTTTGTTGCCAAAATCCAAGAGAGTCTATCTCAATTGGACCAGAATTGGCATCTTGGTTTGATTGCTACAGGAGATAGTTTTGTTGCAGGAAATGATAAGATAGAAGCGATTAAGTCCCATTTCCCAGATGTTTTGGCTGTTGAGATGGAGGGGGCAGCGATTGCTCAGGCAGCGCATGCTCTTAATCTTCCATTCTTAGTTATCCGAGCTATGAGTGACAATGCCAACCATGAAGCAAACATCTCTTTTGATGAGTTTATTATCGAAGCTGGACGTCGCTCTGCTCAAGTCTTATTAGCCTTTTTGAAGGCTTTAGATTAAGCGGAAATTTGACAGTTTTTCTAGCTTATGATAAGATTTAAGTAAAGAAAAGCTAGAAAACGTTTCAGAGGATATTATGAGTATTGAAATGACCGTCAGTGAGATTGCAGAGGTCTTAGGATTATCTCGCCAAGCAATCAATAACCGTGTCAAAGAATTACCAGAAGAAGACACAGATAAAAATGACAAAGGGGTAACAGTCGTTACCAGAAGTGGCTTGATTAAGCTAGAAGAAATCTATAAAAAGACGATTTTTGAAGATGAGCCTGTCAGTGAAGATGTCAAGCAACGTGAACTGATGGAGATTCTGGTTGATGAGAAGAATGCAGAAATTCTTCGTCTCTATGAACAATTAAAAGCCAAGGATCGTCAGTTATCAGAAAAAGACGAGCAGATGCGTATCAAAGACCGTCAGATTGCTGAGAAAGACAAACAACTCGATCAGCAGCAACAATTGACCCTTCAAGCCATGAAGGATCAAGAAAATCTCAAGCTAGAGCTGGACCAAGCAAAAGAAGAAGTCCAATCAACTAAGAAAGGCTTTTTTGCTCGTTTATTTGGAGGATAATCAAGGAGCTGTTTAGGTTAAATGCTAACCTGATGGCTTCTTTTGTTTCTAAATAGTATAGTTGCTCAAGTAATACTCAATGAAAATCAAAGAGCAAACTAGGAAGCTAGCCGCAGGCTGCTCAAAGCACTGCTTTGAGGTTGTAGATAAGACTGACGAAGTCAGCTCAAAACATGTTTTTGAGGTTGCGGATGAAACTGACGAAGTCAGTAACTATATCTACGGCAAGGCGAAGCTGACGCGGTTTGAAGAGATTTTCGAAGAGTATAAAATAACAGTATAGGAGAGGTAGAAAATGGAACGATTAGAAGATTACATTGCTTTCGATTTAGAATTTAATCAGCATGAAGGACAAACACACTTGATTCAAGTATCGGCAGTGCGTTTTAGAGATGGTCAGGAAATCGATGCCTATGATTCCTATGTCCATACCAGTGTACCTCTAAAGAGTTTTATCAATGGTTTGACTGGGATTACAGCTGAGACCTTAAAAGATGCTCCCCCAGTGGAGGAAGTTATCAAAGAATTTCAAGAGTTTGTGGATTCTTTGCCGATGATAGGCTACAATGCTGTTAAAAGTGATTTGCCTATTCTAGCAGAGCATGGTTTAGACTACAGCCTGCAGTACAAGGTGGATCTGTATGATGAAGCTTTTGAACGTCGGAGCTCGGATTTACATGGTATTGCCAATCTCAAGTTGCAAACTGTTGCCTCATTTCTTGGATTTCAAGGTCAGTCCCATAATAGCTTGGAGGATGCTCGGATGACGGCGCGTGTGTATGAGTCCTTCCTAGAATCAGATCAAGCTAGAGAATTGTTAGAGACGGAAAGTAGCTTATCAAACAATCCTTTTGGTGGCTTGGACTTGTCTCAATTATTTGACTAGGAGTGCCTATGAAACCTGAAAAACCTAAAAAATTGGGTTTTAAACAGATTTATCTCAATCTTGATAAAATCCTCTTTCTCTTTTTCTTGATTTTTATGATAGTGGAGTATTTGTGGGTTCCATTCAATTCATGGTTGGCTAGCTTCTTATTAGATCAGACAGGTTATCTTTTTATTTCCTATAACAATGTCTTAGCCATCCTCACTCATTCTCCATTGATTAGTCTAGCTTTTTTGGCCTTGATTATCATTAACCTGCTGGTCGCTTATTTTCAAATAGGACTCCTCTTTATTGGTGCTCGTCATCTCCTCTATCATGAAAAGCGAAGGCTAATTGAGTATATCCGCAAGGTTTTCCATGAAAGTTTTGGATTTATGAAAAAGCTAACTTGCGCCAAAGCCTTGTTTATCTTTTTCTATATAGCTATGCTTTTTCCTTTTATACGGAAAATGCTGAAGATTTATTATCTCAATAAAATCGTCATTCCAGAGTTTATTCAAGATTATTTAGAAGATAAATATTGGATGTGGTGGCTGAGCATCCTACTTCTATCTCTTATTTTTCTCTATGTCTCTGTCAGATTGATGTTTGCCCTTCCGAAGATTGTATATGATCAGCTGACTGTTCGAGAAGCAGTGATGTTTAGCTTGGAGAAAACCAAGAAAAGAGTTGCTTTTTATGCTTGGAATTTATTTTATATCTTGCTCAAAGCACATTTATTATTTTATCTTCCTTTATTATTGGCTCAAACTTTGGTAGATGATATCACTCAGAGAGAGTCTCTGATTCTTGGTATTTTGAATTTTGTCATGATTAAAAATCTCTATTATATGGCTCTGACTTATTTTTTGGTTAAATTTGTTTCATTTTTGACAGGAAAGGAGCTGGATATGCTTCCTAGGAGAGAAAAAGATCACATCGTGCGATGGGGTGTCATGACTTGTGCCAGTCTTTTCTTTGCCTTAGAAGGTTATATTTATCTGGAGGCTCCCATGGTTCATCTACCTCAACTTATTTCTCACCGAGGGGTTTCCAATGCAAATGGGATTCAAAATACAGTAGAGTCCTTGGAAACTACAGCACAACTCAAACCAGACTTGGTGGAGACGGACGTGCAGGAAACAAAAGATGGGCAGTTTGTCATGATGCATGATGCTAACTTGAAAAATCTAGCAGGTATCAATAAAAGTCCTCAAGACTTAAACTTGGAGGAGCTTAAAGGGATTGATATTTTTGAAAATGGCTACCAGACTAAAATTTCAAGCTTTGAAGATTATCTCAGTCGAGCCAACGAACTTGGTCAAAAATTACTAATTGAAATCAAAACCAGTAAAAAAGATAGTCCAGACATGATGGACCGCTTTTTAGCCCGTTATGCTGCAAAGCTCAAGATTTATGGACATCAAATCCAGTCTTTAGACTACCATGTTGTCGAAAAAGTAAGACAGTATGATGCCGAACTGCCAGTTTATTTCATCATGCCTTACAATTCTGTCTTTCCTAAAACAAGGGCGACAGGATATACTATGGAGTACTCGACCTTGGATGAATATTTTGTAAGCAAACTATGGACAACGGATCAGAAACTTTATGTCTGGACTGTCAATGATTCAGAAGCTATCAATAAATCGCTTCACTTAGGAGTAGATGGAGTGATTACAGATGATTTGGAAAAAGTTCAGTGGGAAATAGAAGTAGCCCAAGAAGATCCAGAATATACGGATTTGCTCTTGAAAAAAGCATTGGAATTCTTTGAATTTTAGTAGTAAAAAAAGAGGAACGGTTGTTCCTCCCATGATAGGTAAGTATTCTTGTGAATGCTTGCTTTTTTGTGGTTGCAATCCGTTTACGAGAATTGTTTGTATTGTTCTTGTTTCAATTTACTTTATAGTGCTTTGAAGGTAAGCGCGTCAT